>CAZACE010000089.1:0-6377 GCA_964483255.1 uncultured Oscillospiraceae bacterium | reverse complement strand
GGATGGCCACCAGGGTCTTGCCCTCGCCGGTCTTCATCTCCGCGATGCGGCCCTGATGCAGCACGATGCCGCCCATCATCTGCACGCGGAACTGGCGCTTGCCCGTCACGCGGCAGGTCGCCTCGCGCACGACGGAGTATGCTTCCGGCAGCAGCTGATCCAGCGTTTCTCCATTTTTCAGACGATTTTTGAATTCCTCAGTCTTCGCGCGCAGCTCGCCGTCGGTGAGCTTCTTATGCGCGTCCTCAAACGAATCGATTTTATCGACAATCTTTTGCAGTCTCTTGATCTCCCCGGCATTCGGGTCGAAAAGCTTACTGAATAAACCCATTGTATTCCTCCAAACTGCGAAGCGGGAATTTCCTGCAAACAGGCGCAAGTTTCCATACTCCGCTAATGATATATTGTATCATCATCGCGGTCTTTTAGCAACCTTTTGAACAATAATTCAAAAAACGGTCAGCATCAAAAAGAAAAGCGCCTTGTTCCACACAAGGCACTGTGATATACTATCTCCGTAGGCAGGTAGTTGCTGCCGGTGGAACCTCCCGTCAACCACGTGCAGAAGACGAGGAGGTGATCGCATGACAGATTATGAAATGCTCATGATCTTCCTTACGATCCTCTCGCTGCTCATCGCAGTTGATCTAAAGAACCGTAAGTAAAATGTGAACCGCCGAGCAGTTGCAGCTGCTGGCGGTTCTGTTTTATCCCAATTCGGGTTGAGGGAGCCACAAGCGAACGGCCCTCTACCTGCCTACATTGTACGCTATCCCCGCAGGGTTGTCAAGCCAGCCCTGCGGGGTCTTTTGTTATACGTTAAAGAGCAGCTCGTCATACGCCGGCATCGGCCAGATTCTGCTGTCCACGATCATCTCCAGATGATCCACCGGCGCGCGGAGAATCTCCATCGCCGGACAGACCTCCTCGTAGTAGGCGCGCGCCTGCGCGGCGCCCGTGAGCGAGGCGGCCTTCATCTGCCTGATGCGCAGGTCTGCCAGCGCACTGCTTGCCTGGCGCAGCAGCACGCTCACGCGCGTAAGCAGCTCGCGCTGCACGCTCGCATCAATGCCCAGCGCCTCCACCTGCGCAGCAGCCTCGGCCAGCTCTTTCGTATAGCGCACGACAGCTGGAATGATATCCTTGCCCGCCATGTCGATCATGGTCAGCGCCTCGATGTTCACCGTCTTGGCGTAGATCTCGTAGGAGACGTCCGCGCGGGCAAGCAGCTCCTTTTCTGTATACACGCCGTGACGCTCAAAGAGCGCAACGGAATCCGGCTCCGTCAATTCCGGAATCGCCTCAACCATCGAGCGGATATTGGGCAGACCGCGGCGCGCAGCCTCCGCCTGCCACTCATCCGTGTAGCCGTTGCCATTGAAGATAATGCGCTGGTGCGCAGCCATCTCCCGGCGAATGAGCGCCATGAGCGCTTTGTCCAAGTCGAGCGCCCGCTCAAGCTCATCCGCAAAGCTTGCCAACGCGTCGGCGGTAATCGTGTTGAGCACAGTATTCGCGTCCGCGATGCAGCCGGAGGACGGCGTCATGCGGAATTCGAACTTGTTGCCTGTGAAGGCGAAGGGCGATGTGCGGTTGCGGTCGCCCGCGTCGCGCCGGATCGCCGGAAGGGTCGATACGCCGACCTTCATGCTCGATACCATCGGCACGCTCTCGTCGTTGCCCGCAATGATGTGCTCGACGATGCTGGTGAGCGGCTCACCCAGGAACATCGAGATAATCGCCGGCGGCGCTTCATGGCCGCCCAGGCGCTGATCGTTGCCCGGCACGGAAGCGCTCATGCGAAGCAGGCCCGCGTGCTCGTCCACCGCCTTCATCACGGCGGCGAGCATCAGCAGGAAGAGTTTGTTATTCTGGGGCGCCTTGCCCGGAGAGAGCAGGTTTTTGCCTGTGTCGGTCGTCAGACTCCAGTTGTTGTGCTTGCCGCTGCCGTTCACGCCGGCAAAGGGCTTTTCATGCAGCAGGCATACAAGCCCGTGGCGCAGGGCAACCTTCTTCATGACGTTCATGATGAGCATGTTCTCATCCGTCGCCAGGTTCGCCGTATTAAAAATCGGCGCAAGCTCATGCTGCGCGGGCGCGGCCTCGTTGTGCTCGGTCTTCGCCGCGATGCCCAGCTTCCACAGCTCAACATCCAGATCGCGCATGTAATTGCTCACGCGCTCCTTGATCGCGCCGAAATAATGATCCTCCATCTCCTGCCCCTTGGGCGGCATCGCGCCGAAAAGCGTGCGGCCGGTAAAGATGAGATCCTTGCGCTTCAAGTAGGTTTCGCGGTCGACGATGAAATATTCCTGCTCCGCGCCGACCGATGCGATCACGCGCTGCGTCTGCGTATCGCCAAAGAGGCGGCAGATGCGCACAGCCTGCTTGCTGATGGCCTCCATCGAGCGCAGCAGCGGGGTCTTCTTGTCCAGCGCTTCGCCGGTATAGGCGCAGAACGCCGTGGGAATGCACAGCGTCTTCGTGCTGCCGCTCTCGTAGATGAAGGCTGCGCTGGTGATATCCCAGACGGTATAGCCGCGCGCCTCAAACGTGGCGCGGATGCCGCCGGAGGGGAAGCTGGACGCGTCCGGCTCGCCCTTGATGAGTTCCTTGCCGCGCAGCTCCATGATGACGCTGCCGTCGCCCATGGGGTTGATGAAGGAATCGTGCTTTTCCGCCGTAGTGCCGGTGAGCGGCTGGAACCAGTGGGTGTAGTGGGTCGCGCCCTTTTCAATCGCCCATTCCTTCATGGCCGTCGCCGTCGCGTCGGCGACGACGGGATCAAGCTCCTCACCCGTCACCATGCTGCGCCGCAGGCTCTTGTAGATCGCCTTGGGCAGGCGCGCGCGCATCTGCGCATCGCCAAATACGCTGCTGCCGTAAATCTCGGGGATGTTCAGATTCTCGCTCATCGGGGTTCTCCTTTTATATCCTGCGATTCAATCGGTATGTTCATGCCATGCCGCCCAACCGCGACCCTCATACAATACCATCAACCGCCGCTCAAAAGCAATCGCAAAAAACAAAGCCTGCCAATTGCCTTGCTTTCTTCCGTTTTTTGAAGAAAAACTTTCGTTTCTGCGGCGCATGGCATTTCTGCCATCGATTCTTTCCGGCATTCTCTTCCGTCCAAAGTGCCGATTCTGCGCGAAAAACAGCGCCCGCCTTTCCAGCGAAAGCGCGAAACCCTGTCCGCGCCTGAATTCTCATGACAGCATGGCAAATCGGCGCGCCGGAGAAAATCCTCTTGCGGCTCGCGGACACATCGCCTGCGGAATGCATATTCTGCCATCAGGCAGGCAAACCCGACAGGCGGGCTTCGCCGCCGCAAAGCCATACCAAAATGGAGGGATGCTCATGGCGCACTATGCGGTTCGCGAAAGCCCGCCCCTGCGGGGAGAGATACCCATCAGCACGTCCAAAAACGCCGTGCTGCCCATCATGTGCGGCGCGCTGCTCACCGGCGACGACGTGCGCATCGATCATCTTCCCCAGCTCAGCGACGTCAAGACGCTCTGTGCGCTGCTCGAGGACTGCGGCTGCCGCTTAAAGCGGGAAGGCGGCGCACTGATCATCACAGCGGATCAACTCAAAAACCCGCAGGACGAGGAGAGCGTGCGCAAGATGCGCGCATCCGTACTCGTTCTGGGGCCGCTGCTTGCGCGGCTGGGCGAGGCGCGCATTGCGCTGCCGGGCGGCTGCGCCATCGGCCAGCGGCCCATCGACCAGCACCTCAAGGGCATGAGCGCGCTGGGCGCAAAAGTACAGTTCGATCACGGCGGCGTGACGCTCTCGGGCAGGCTGCGCGGCGCAACGATCTATCTGGATATGCCGTCCGTCGGTGCGACGGAGAATCTGCTCATGGCCGCGACGCTGGCCGAGGGCACCACGCGCATCGAAAACGCCGCCAAGGAGCCAGAGATCGTGGATCTGGCCGCGTTCCTCACGTCCATGGGTGCACGGATCGCCGGCGCGGGCACGTCGACCATTGCGATTGAAGGCGTCAAAATGCTGCACGGCACATCCTGGCAGCCGATTGCCGACCGCGTGGAAGCGGGCACCATGGCCTGCGCCTGCGCGATCACGGGCGGCGAGCTGTTTCTTCGCGGCGCGCGCAGCGAGCATCTGCGCAGCCTGCTCTTCAAGCTCAGCGAAGCAGGCGTACATATCCACGACACGCCGGGCGGATTGATGGTTTTCGGCCGCGCAAAGCAGCCCTTTGAGATCCGCACGATGGTCTATCCGGGATTTCCGACAGACCTGCAGGCGCCGATGATGGCCGTCGCCTGCATGACGCCCGGAACGAGCGTATTTCTGGAGACAATTTTTGAGAACCGGTTTATGCACGCAGCGGAGCTTGCGCGTCTGGGCGCACACATCCGCGTGGAGAACAGGGTGGCTGTGGTCGAGGGCACGCCGTATCTGACCGGCGCAGGCGTGACGGCGACGGATCTGCGCGCGGGCGCAGCGCTGATTCTGGCCGGCCTTTGCGCGGAGGGCGAGACGATCATCGACGATACCGGCGGGCATATCGCAAGGGGATATGACACAATCGAGGAGAAGCTGACGAATGTGGGTGGATACATCAAGAGAATTCAGTAAAAGAGAAGAAGGGAGTCTGAGGGATGCGCCCTCAAACTCCCTTCCGTGTTTTAAGCCCTGTTCTCTTCCTTCAGGCAGCGGCGCATATACCAGACGCACAGGATGATCTGCACCACGGTCGACGCCGGTGTCGCAAGGCCGATGCCAAAGAGCGACACATCTGCAATCCCGCATGAAAACAGCAGGATTTTTTCCCGACGCGCAGAAATATTCCTTCATTCTATTTCGCCTATACAGGAGTGATTTCCATGATTGATATGCTGATTGTCATCGACATGCAGCGCGATTTTGTCTCCGGCTGCCTGGGCAGCGCCGAGGCCCGCGCCATCGTGCCCGCAGTTTCCGCGCGCATCCGCCGCGCAAAGGAAGAGGGCTCGCAGGTCGTTTTCACGCTCGATACCCATGAAGCCGATTACATGAACACCCGCGAGGGCCGCTTCCTGCCCGTGGAGCATTGCATCCAGGGCACGCAGGGCTGGGCGCTGGAACCTGAAATCGCCAAAGAATGCGTCCGCGGCATGATTTCCTTTGAAAAGCCGACATTCGGCTCCACCGCGCTCATGCATCACGTGGCCGCCGCGGCGGCGCAGAAGGGCTGCATTGGCGGCAAGGGCATGACCATCGAGCTTTGCGGCGTATGCACGGATATCTGCGTCGTCTCCAATGCGCTGCTGATCAAGGCCGCGCTGCCCGAAGCGGATCTGATTGTCGATTCCGCCCTCTGCGCCGGCGTCACGCCCGCCAAGCACGAGGCCGCGCTGGAAACCATGCGCTCCTGCCAGGTTATGGTGCTGTAAGGGGGGACGTTGGGGATTTCATCCCCAGACCCCTTCTTCGCTTCGCGCCTATAGGCCGCATTTTTGAGAATAATACAAGGTGATTGCCATGAAATACGAATCCATTCGCTCGCAGGTTGAGCAGATTGCCCGCGAGGCCGGGCGCATCATCCTCAGCTTCGGCGAGTTTAATGTCGAGGAAAAGGAAGGCCACGCCAATTTCGTCACCGACGTCGACTGCGCCGTGCAGGAATATCTCTCCAAAGCGCTCTCCGCGCTGCTGCCCGACTCCCATTTCATCGGCGAGGAGCAGGAAAACGAACAGCTGACAAGCGCCCCGACCTGGGTGATCGATCCCGTGGACGGCACGACCAACCTCATCCACAATTACCGCCAGTCCGCCGTGTCCATCGCGCTGCTGGAAGACAAGCATCCCGTGCTCGCCGCCATCTATCAGCCCTACACGGACGAGCTGTTCTTCGCCATGAAGGGCTGCGGCGCGACGCTCAACGGGCAGAAGATTTCTGCCTCGACGCATCCCTTTAACCGTGCGCTTACGTGCTTCGGCACATCGCCCTACAACGCGGAGCTTGCCGAGCGCAGCCTGAAACTGGCGCTTGCCTTCCTTCAAAACGCCGCCGACATCCGCCGCAGCGGCTCTGCCGCGCTGGATTTGGCGCACATCGCCTGCGGACGTATCGACGTGTTCTTCGAAATCGTCCTCAAGCCGTGGGATTTTGCCGCCGGTGCGCTGCTGGTCACCGAGGCGGGCGGCCGCTTCATGATGCCCTTTGAGGATGGCGAAATCCGCTTCGACTGCCCGCGCGGCATTCTCGCCGCAAACAGCCGCTGCGCCGCGCCGGCGCTTGCGCTGATCAGGAGCATATAACAAAGAATCAGCCGCCTTGCTGCATGCAGGGCGGCTGTGCTATAATAGGCGATGTAGGCAGGTAGTGCTGCCGGTGGGCTCCTTTCGCAACCGCGTACAGAAGCGAA
>CAZACE010000088.1:0-6427 GCA_964483255.1 uncultured Oscillospiraceae bacterium | reverse complement strand
GGCGTCCAGTGGACGCAGAACAGTCCATGACGAACGCCCGGGAGCGCTTAGTGCAAAGCATCTTTCAGCCTCAGTTTTAGCTGAGGTCTTTTCATATCCAATTAGTAGGATTCAACTATATGGTTATCAAAGCAAAGATAGTTTCCAAATATAGTGCATCATCAGCAGCAACTTGTATAGGTCACGATTTTTGTCTTCTGAGGCAGACGACGCGTATGTGAGAGGAGAGTGGATCGCTTATCGCTGGAAAAGAAATCCAGAATTGATCTAAATAAGGATTGACAAATCCTGAAAATGTGTTATTGTATTAATGTACTAGTACAAATAAAGATGGAGGAATGAAGACATGAAGTGGTCTTTCTCCAATGACCTGCCTATTTATACGCAGCTGATCGGGCAGATCAAAGTGGGTATCGCTACCGGCGAATTCTCGCCGGGTGAACGATTGCCGTCTGTTCGTGATCTGGCGATGGAGGCAGGGGTTAACCCCAATACAATGCAGCGTGCGCTTGCGCAGCTGGAAAGCGAAGGGCTGGTGTATAGCCAGCGTACAGCAGGCCGGTTTGTCACCGAGGATGGCGAACGAATCGGCGAGATGAAGCGCAATCTGGCGCACAGTCATATGCTGGCATTCATTACTGCGATGAATAAATTGGCGATTTCCAGTGAGGAAGCGCTCGCGCTGCTCAAGGCGGAATACGGAAAGGAGACAAAAAAGGATGAATGTCCTGACATGTAAGGACTTGACAAAGCGATATGGCAAGACGCTTGCACTCAGCGGGGCAAGCCTGGCGGTTGAGTCGGGTCATATTGTCGGCCTGCTCGGCCCGAACGGCAGTGGCAAGTCCACGCTGATGAAGCTGATCAATGGGTTGCTGACCGCTGACGATGGAAGCATTACGGTCTGCGGTATGCTCCTGTGCAAGGAAACGCGCGCGCTGGTGAGCTATCTGCCCGAGCGCGCTGTGCTTCCGGAATGGATGAAAGTCGGTCAGATTCTGGATTTCTACGCAGATTTTTACGCTGATTTCCGCAAAGACGCGGCGCAGGAGATGATTGCGCATTTGGGGATCGATCCCAGGATGCGCATTCCCAGATGAGCAAGGGCACGCGCGAGAAGGTACAGCTGATCATGGTGATGAGCAGAAATGCCAGGCTTTATCTGCTTGATGAGCCGATCGGCGGTGTGGACCCTGCGACGCGGGATTATATCCTGAATACGATTATCAGCAATTACAATCCCGACGCTGCGATCGTGATATCCACACATTTGATCGCAGATGTGGAAAAGATTCTTGACGATGTGATTTTCATCGATCGCGGCTGCGTGGTACTGGAAAGCAATGTGGATACGATTCGCGAAGAACGCGGCATGAGCGTGGATGCGCTGTTCAGGGAGGTGTTCAAATGCTGAGGAAGCTGATGAAGCATGAACTGCGCGCGACGGGACGCGTGATGGGGCCAATGCTTTTGCTAACGCTGATTATGGCCGTGGGTGGAAATATCGCCACGCATAATCTGCTTGAAGCGAATCACAGCATGTTGAATTTCCTGGGAACCGTCCTGTTGACAGGATTTGTTTTAACCCTTGCAGCGATGGTCATTGTGTCGTTTGCACTGATGATCCAGCGATTCTACAAGAATCTGCTGCGCGATGAAGGGTATCTCATGATGACGCTGCCGGTGACGGCACATGAACATGTGCTCAGCAAACTGCTGGTTGCGCTGATCTGGATGGCGGCAACGGCTGTTGCTGTCGTGCTTGCGATGCTGATCCTGCTGTATGAGCAGGAAGTGATGCATCTGATTGCGGAAGGATTTGAAGCACTGAGGCTTGAACTGCGCTTTGGCGACGTCCGTGTGGCGGAGTACATGATGGACTTTGCTGCTTATGGCATGGAATTGGTGCTGCTGATGATCGCTGCGGCTGTGTGTATCTGCCTGCAGCTTTATGCATCGATGGCAGTCGGACACAGCTTCACGCATCATAAGGGATTGATGTCTGTTGTTGCGTGCATTGCCTTCTCTATCGCATGGAACATTATTCAGAGCGCTGTGTCGTATCTGCTGAACCTGATGGATATGCAAGGTTTTCGCATATGGATGCAAAACTTGCATCCGACAACGCAAATGCACGTCATGCTGCTTGGTACGACGAGTCTGCTGCTGATCCCTTGTGCGCTGTGGTATGCGATCACGACCTATTTCCTTAAAAAACGGCTGAATATCGGCTGAGCCGGAACCACGGACACAATGGCGTGTCCGGGGTTTTCTCTTTTTGGGAAATGTGCTAGAATAAAGGCGTCGAAGAAAACTGGGAGGCGGGACGATGCTTGAAGAAAGACTCCGCGCGGCGGCGGATCATGTGACGGCGCTTGGCTATTTTCCGGTGTATGTCTCCCTTCACGGCAGCCAGAATTACGGACTGTCGGTTCACACGGACAAATACCAGTCGGATTACGATTTCAAGTGCATTGTGCTTCCGAATCTATGGGATCTTGTTGAAGGAAAGAAGCCTGCATCGCTGACGATTGATACGGATGAGGGACAGATTGATATCAAGGATATCCGGGTGTTCTGTGATGCAATTGAGCGGATGAATCCGGCGTATCTGGAGAGCATCACAACGGAGCATCATCTGATCCTGCCCGACGGCGAGGGAATGGACGAGATTCGCTTGTGTATGCCGCAGTTGATGACGCAGCGTGCAGCAATATTTGCTCGCGCCTGCGAAGGGCTCTTCGAGGATAAGGCAAAGCGCATGTGCCACGACTCTCCTGCGGTTCACGAGAAGATTGTGCGGTTTGGCTACGACGGCAAGCAGGCGCATCACATGCTGCGGCTGTTGCTTCAGCTTGAAGAATTTGAAAGAAGCGGCGCATTCCGGCTCGATGCGCCGATGGCGGCGCGTGCAGAGCTCACGCAGCTCAAGCTGGGCGGGGTTTCACTTGAGCAGGCGATGGAGCGGATCGCCGGATGGCGGATTCGGATGCATGCGGCTCGCCGGCGTATTGAAGAAAAATACGGCGAGCCGAAAAAAGAGGCTTGCGATGAGATCGTGGGGATTTCCAGAAAAATGATGTTTGATCACTGCCGGAAAACCTGACAGACAGTTGTCAGGGATAGTATGCGATGATACAGGCGGGAGGGATGACCATGAGATACGATTGGATGGACGGATACCTGCTGGGAAAAGTCGGCGTGACGAAGGATTTGCAGAGTGAGTGGAATTGGATCCGCTATCACGTGGGCGGGAAGATGTTTGCCGCCATCTGCCTGGACGACGAGGGGAAGCCGTATTACATCACGCTCAAGCTGGAGCCGCTCGAGGGCGAATTCTGGCGCGGGCAGTATGAGGACGTGATTCCCGGCTACTACATGAACAAGCTGCACTGGAACTCGATCAAAGCAGACGGCGCTGTACCGGATGGGATTCTTCGCGATATGCTCGACAAGTCCTATGCGCTGGTGCTTGGTGGGTTCAGCAGGAAAAGGCAGAGGGAGATCCTCGCAGGAGGGATGAACGATGAGGCTTGATGGATTCGGCATTTTTGTGAAGGATATGTCGGCGATGATCCGGTTTTATCGGGATGTGCTGGGGTTTGAGATCCGCGAGAGCGAGGACACGAGCAACGTATATTTGGAAAAGGACGGAACGCTGTTTCTGCTCTATGGGCGAGGCGATTTTGAGAAGATGACCGGGCGGCGGTTTGGCTATGCGCAGGGCGTGAACGGACATTATGAGATCGCACTGAGCGTGGAGAACTACGCGGCAGTGGATCGCGTATATGAAGAAGTGATTCAAAAGGGCGCGCAGCCGGTGATGGCGCCGGAGACAGAACCCTGGGGACAGCGGACATGCTATATTGCCGATCCGGAGGGCAACCTGATTGAGATCGGTTCGTTTGTCAGAGAATGAAAGGAAAATATATAGTAACAGGAGGTGGAGTGGTTATGAACCTCTGCATTGCCACAGCTCCATGCAAAGCCTGAGGGCGGCTTGTATGGAGAAAAACGGTAAATAGCCCTGGGCTTTGCGATTTGATGAAATAAGTAATCAAAGGAGCAAAGTTAAATGAAATACAGATTAAGAATGGATCGGGATATGCGCCCAGTACTCATGCTCACGCTGACGCAGGGGCTCTCTGCCCTGGGCAGCGCGATGACCAGCTTTGCGCTGATCGTCTGGGCATATTCACAGACAGGCCGCGCGCTGGATACGGCGCTTTTGTCCGTTTGCTCATATGTACCCTACATCCTCATGAGCATATTCGCGGGCGCGCTGTCGGACAGATGGAACAAAAAGAGAACCATGCTCGCCTGCGACGCTTTCGCCGCGGGAACGACGCTGTGCGTGTTGATCCTGCTGGAGACAGGGCGGCTTGAAATTGGACATCTGTACATCATCAACGCGATAAACGGGCTGATGAACACCGTGCAAAGACCGGCAAGCGACGTGGCGATCACGCTGATCACGCCACAGAAGCATTATCAGCAGGCAGCGGCCATGCGGTCGATGACGGGTTCCGTGGTCGATCTGCTTTCGCCTGTGCTGGCGACGGCGCTGCTTTCCGGTTTTGGCCTGCGGGCGGTGATCGCGGCGGATCTGCTGACGTTCCTGTGTGCGTTTTCTGCGCTGGGGCTGCTCATTGAGATTCCGGAGACGGAGAAAAGCGATAAAAAGGAGCCGCTGCTGCAGCTGGCGGGCGAAGGGCTGCGCTTTCTTCGTGAGCGCAAGGGTGTGCTGCATCTGATCCTGCTCTTTGCGGGAATCAACCTGATCGCCTCCATGTACAATGCAGCGCTGCCAGCGATGGTGCTTCCCAGCCCAAATGGCGGAGAGGGCGCGCTGGCGGTGGTGAGCACGGTGACAGGGATAGCGGCGCTGCTGGGCGGCGCGATTGCGGCGATACTGCCCAAGCCGAAAAGCAGGATCAAAGCGATTGTGCTTTCGCTGCTGCTGTCGATGGGCACGGAGAATTTTTGTCTGGCGTTTGGAAAGACGCAGCCGGTGTGGTGTCTGGGTGCTGTGCTTGGGTGGATCGCGATTCCATATATGAATGCGAATCTTGATCCCGTGATGCGCACGGCTATTCCTGTGAACATGCAGGGCAGGGTATACGCCTGCCGTAACACGCTGCAGTTTTTCACGATTCCGCTTGGGTATTTCCTGGGCGGCGCATTGGTGGACGGCGTGTTTGAGCCGCTGATGGCGGCACAGACGGGCGGATGGCTTGTGCGCGTTTTCGGCGAAGGGAAGGGCAGCGGCGCGAGCGTGCTGTTTGCGATCATCGGCTTTGCGGGCGTAGGCGTCGTTTCGCTATTCGCGCTGGATAAAGAAATCTGGAAGCTGGAAAAGGAATAAGGCATCGCCTGCGGGCGTGATCTCATCCGCCCTGCGGGCATCTTCCCCCATAGGGGAAGGTTTATATACTCCGGCTTGCAGGAATCCTGCACATGCATTATAATAGAGGGCAATCGATATTCATTTCTTGCAAAGGGGTAACATATATGGAAAGAAAGAATGCCTGGGCGAAGTACGACGAGGCGGGCCTTGCGAAGATTGAGGCTTTTGCCAAGGATTACTGCGCGTTTCTGGACGGCGGAAAGACCGAGCGCGAGTGCGTGGCGCTGGCTGTGAAGGCGGCGAAGGAAAACGGATTTGCCGATCTGTTTGAGCTTGTCAAGGAGGGCAAGCGCCTCAAGGCCGGCGACAAGGTTTACGTCAACTGGATGAACAAATCGTTTGTCAATTTTGTCATCGGCAAAGAGCCGATCACCGCGGGCATGAACATCGTCGGCGCGCACATCGATTCCCCGCGCGTGGACGTGAAGCAGAATCCGCTCTATGAGGACAGCGATCTGGCTTATCTGGATACGCATTACTACGGCGGCATCAAAAAGTATCAGTGGGTTGCGACCCCGCTGTCCCTGCACGGCGTGATCTGCAAGAAGGACGGCACGACCGTGACCATCGCCATCGGCGAGAAGGACGACGATCCGGTGTTCTACATCTCCGATCTGCTGCCGCATCTGGGTCAGGAGCAGATGACCAAGCCGGGCGCAAAGGTGATCGAGGGCGAGGAGCTCAACCTGATCATCGGCGGCAAGCCTGTCAAGGATATGGACGGCGAGGACGAGAAGGCCAGCGTGAAAACCGGCGTGCTCGCGATTCTCAAGCAGGCCTACGGCGTGGAGGAGGAGGATTTCCTCTCTGCCGAGCTGGAGATCGTTCCGGCGGGCAAGGCGCGCGACATGGGCTTTGACCGCAGCATGATCGCGGCCTATGGTCACGACGACCGCGTGTGCGCGTATCCGTCCATGCAGGCCGTGCTGGATTTTGAGGGCGTGCCGCAGTATACGATCTGCGCCGTGCTGTGCGACAAGGAGGAGATCGGCTCTGTCGGCGCGACGGGCATGAACTCCA
>CAZACE010000087.1:0-6504 GCA_964483255.1 uncultured Oscillospiraceae bacterium | reverse complement strand
ACTCGCGGCCTCTTGAACCCCATTCAAGCACGCTACCAAACTGCGCTACACCCCGGATGACAGACGAGCGCTGTCAAACAAAGTACATTATAGCACAGCGGAAGGATTTGTCAAGGGCTTTTTCTGAGGAGACAGAAAAAAGAAATATTACAAAAATATTAACTGCGTAACAATTGACAAGCGTTTTGCGCTTATATATAATGAAGAAGATTGGAGCATTTCGCCTTACTGGTCAATGCCGAGCGTGATCGAGGAAATCGTCATGTTTTCCGGATCGATGGTGTATACGCAGTAGACATGCTCGTATGCGCCATAGGAATCACGGATGCCGGCGGGATAGGCGCTGGTAGGCGCAAGCAGGGTGACGACGATTTCGCCATTGTCCACGTCGATCAGGCCGCGCGGCGGCAGGACGGTCATCATGCCGTTCTGGTTTTCGAAGTAATCCGCGCAGTAAAGAATGATCTGCTCTTCGGATTGCAGGCCGGTCCGCACGGTGGAATCCAGCGTATCCAGGTAGTCCTGATAATACTGGTTCATCTCTTCATCGGTCTGATTGATGCCGGAGCCGGACAGCGTGTTCTGCTTGACGGCGATGGTAGAGGGGAGACGCTCCATCAGCTTTTCGAGCGTATCGCCGATGCTTACCCCGCGCGGGCCGTCGCTGACGGACATGCGGCCATTTTTGCGGATCTGATTCAGCTGCGTAGTGGTCAGATCGCCAAGGGAGAACGGTTCTGCCGCGCTGTAAGGCAGGGCGGTGGCAACCGGGGCGGAAACGGGCGCGCTGGCGGTAAAGGGATCGAATATCAGGATACAGATAAAAACGCTCAGCAGCACAGCGCCAAGGCCGCCTGCAATACACAGTGCGGTGATGATGTGCTGACGCTTCTTCATTTGTTGTTCTTGTCTGCGTCTTTGAGCCATTTGGAAACCTCCTTTGCCCGTATGGGCTGTCTCATTATATCATAATTGTAGCCCGCGTGCCACCATGCGGGAGGATACGGAGTGTGAATTTATGGAAATGCTGCAAGCGGTCAGCGCCTTCCTTTCGGGATTGAATACACAGCAGACGATGCTGCTGCTTTGCCTTTTGCTGGTTCTGCTGATGCTCGTAGCGCTTTTGCTGATGCATCGCCGCACGAAGCAGGCGGAGCAGAATGTGCGAGAGATGACCAGGGAAATCGCGCATCAGCTTGCTCTGGCTGACGAGCGAACCCGGGAAACCGGCGAGAAGACGCAGCGCGAATACAGCGAAGCCATGCAGGCCGTCAACGACAGCGTTGTGCGCATGATGGGCGAAATGACGCGTACGCAGCAGGGGCAGATGGATTCCCTGGGAGGGCAGATGCGCGCGGCCGGCCGTCAGGAGGAGGAGCGCATGGAGCGCATCCGGGAGACGATGGATAGGCGGCTGAGCACCTATGAGGAGCGCTTGAGCAGCGTAACCAAGACGCTGGATGATAAGCTGGCCGGCAACGAGGAGCGCATGGAGCGCATGCGTGAGACGCTGGAGGGCGGCCTGAGTCGCATGAGCGAGGATAACCGGAGAGAGCTGGAGCAGATGCGTCTGACTGTCGACGAAAAGCTGAGCGCAACGGTGGATCAGCGTCTGGAGGCGTCCTTTGCGCAGGTGACGCGCAGGCTTGAGCAGGTGACCACCAGCCTGAGCGCGATGCAGTCCCTGGCGGGCAGCGTGGATGAACTCAGCCGCACGCTGGGCGGCGCGCAGCCATTGGGCGTATGGGGCGAGATACAGCTGGGCGCGCTGCTTGCGCAGATGCTTGCACCGGATCAGTATGCGCAGCATGCTGCCGTGCGACCCGGCGCGGAACCTGTCGCCGACTATGTCGTGGTGATGCCGGGGCAGGGTCATGGACACACGGTCTATCTGCCCATCGACGCAAGCCTGCCCATGCGCGAATACACGGAGCTTCGCAGCGCGCTGGAAAGCGGCTCGCGAGATGAAGTGGACAGTGCACGCGGCCTGCTGGAATCCGCTGTGCGCATGCATGCGCGCCGCATGAGCGAAAAGCTGATCGCGCCGCCGTATACGACGGATTACGCGGTCATGTTCCTGCAGAACGAGGGCCTGTATGCCGAGGTGCTTCGCATCGGCGGCCTGGCGGAGCGGATTCAGAGCGAGAGCCGTATGGTGATCGCGGGACCGACAACGCTGGCGGCGCTTTTGCAGAGCCTGCAGATGGGCTTCCGCTCGCTGGCCATCGAGCAGCGGACGGAGGAGATCATGGCGCTGCTCAGCGCTGTGCGCACGGACTTCGGCGGCTTTGCCAATCTGCTCAGCCGCACGCAGAAGCGTCTGCGTCAGGCGAGCGAAACCATCGAGACGGCGCAGCGCCACAGCGAGAGCATTGCCCGCAGGCTGACGGGCGTGGGCGAACTGCCGCAGGCCAGAGAGCTCCTTGGCGAGGATTCGGTGGAAAACGTCAATCCCTTTGACGACGATGACGACGGATGGGATTAAATATCGCAATTGAGAAAAGCGCGTCGAGCGCTTTTCTTTTTTTGCGCTTTTTTCCGACAGGCTGACGCCATGCAAACCTATACAATGATCCCATATCACAGGATAAGGGGCGAAGGGCGATGGCAGAGTATGCGGCGCAGCAGCCGGTATTGGAAGAAGAACATGAAACGGTATCCGTAGGATACGAAGAGGCGGGCGGTTTTCTCGGCGGAATTGCAGGTTCCATGCGCGTGCGGGGAACGCTGAGCCAGCGGGCGCTTTGCGCGCTGATGATGGCGCTTCTGACGCCGGCGGCGCTTCCGGGCGGCGGCTATGCCTGTCAAACGGCGATGTTTGCCGTGCTGCTTCGGCTGGGTTTCTGCGTGCCGGCGGCGTTTGCCGGTGTGCTGCTTGGGTTTGCGGGCGCTTTTGCGGCGGGCAATATGGCCATGTGCTGGCAGATGGTTTGCTGCGTGCTGCTGTGGCTGATATGCGGTCTGTGGGTGCGGCGCGAGAGCTGCATGACCATGGCGGCAGCTGTATTTGTCGTGCTGCTCAGCTACGGGGTGTTCACAGGCGTGAATACCGTACTGGGGGCGGCGACGATGCTGCTCACGGCGCTGGCAGGCGCGGGGCTTTGCGTGCTCTATGACGGTGCGGCGCTGGCGATCTGCCACAGGGACGAGCTCGACGGCGAGACGCGCCCGCTGTGTGTGATGGCGGTGTGCGCGTCGATTGCGGCAGGGCTTTTGCATCTGCCTGAGGGCGAGATTCTTGCCAGCACGATGGCGATGTATCTGACGCTGGAGCATGCGTATATCGGCGGCGCATCGCAGGCGCTTTTGTGCGCGGGTGTGCTGGGCGGCGCAGTGTCGCTGGGCGTGGGCAGCGTAAACACTTGCGCGATGCTGATCTGCGGCGGTTTTCTGGCGGGCGAGATTAAAACATGCCACAAAGGCCTATGCTTTTTTGTGATGCTCAGCGGCATGGCGGCCGCCGGGGCGCTGCTTGGCGGGGATATGGAAACCGTCCGGCTGTTTATCATCTGTCTGCCAGGCGCTTTGCCGTTTTTGATTCTTTCCGGTGTGCGGCGCGCGCCGGTGACGGGTCTGATTGAGCGGACGGTGCCTGAGGAGATGACCCAGAGCGAGGCGGTTGCCGTGCGCTGCGCGTCGATGATCCATGCCTGGGCGCGGCTGTACGAGGATACGGCGCAGATGATGCAGGGGCTGAGTGCACCGCTGGAGGATAATCCCGTCGTGCGCCAGTGCGTGGAGCTGCTGGCGAAGACGAGCGCTGCGGCGCATCAGGTTTGCGAACGCACGCTCAGCGAGATTCGTCCGGACGACGAGGCCTATCGCCGCGTGCGCTATGCGCTCGTGCGCGCGGGCCTGGAACAGGTGCGCATTGCCTATGCGCTGCGCATGGGCGGCAGGATGGAGATCATGCTCCTCAAGCCGGACGCCGTCGCGCCGGTGACGCTGGAAAAACTGGTCTCTTCCGCCTGCGGCGTGCCGATGCGCGCGATTCTTCGGGAGGGAACGCTCAGCACGCAGGCAATCTTTGAGCAGATTCCCGTGCTTTCGCTGGAGATCGGCGCGGCGATGCGCAGCCGCTCGGGCGAGGAGGTGACGGGCGACAGCTACG
Organism: uncultured Oscillospiraceae bacterium; assembly: GCA_964483255.1. GTDB lineage: Bacteria > Bacillota > Clostridia > Christensenellales > Aristaeellaceae > Ventricola. Next base: position 2,393 of record CAZACE010000087.1, on the reverse strand, counting down.
TCTCCCGCGCGCTGCCCGGCGGACGGCATGTGCTGGCGCTTTCCGACGGTATGGGCAGCGGGGTAAACGCCATGCAGGAGAGCCGGGCAGCCTTGGAGATGACGGTAGAGAGCCTGCGCGCAGGCTATACGAGGGCGCAGGCGCTGAGCGTTGTGAATGCGCTGATGCTCATGTGCACGGGGCGGGAGATGTATGCGACGATGGATCTGTGCCTCGTTGATCTGCATAGCGGCGAGGCGGCGTTTGAAAAGCTGGGCGCGTGCGCGTCGTATGTTGTGCGCGAGGGCGAGGTGCGCGCCATGGGCGCGCAGACGCTGCCGGTGGGCGTTTTGCCGGATGTGGAGCCGGGCTCTTTGCGCCTGACGCTTCAAAGCGGCGACGTCGTGGTGCTCCTTTCTGACGGCGTGCTGGAAAGCTATCCCGGCGGGGAGGAGGCGCTGCGCGAGGCGATTGCCAAGCTGCACTGGCTCCATCCGCAGGCCGTGGGCGAGCGGCTGATCGAGCAATGCCTGGCCGGGGGAGAGGCGAAGGATGATATGACGGTTTTGTGCATGCGCGTGGGCAAAGCCATGCAGAGATAGGAGACCAAAGGGCCGCGGGGAAACCTGCGGCTTTTCGTATATGATCCCAATTTTGCGTGTCTGGCGTCGATCTGGATTACTTTTTTGCGCAATTACCTTGCCATTTTCGGCTTGACAGGGTACAATAGAATTTGTATGGACAGGAGTAGACGGATCATGACAGCAGATGAATTCAGCATGCGTCTTTCGCGCGCTTGCGCGCTTGCGCCGGGCAGCCATGTGCTTGTGGCGCTCAGCGGCGGCGCGGATTCGACGGCACTGCTTTGCTTTTTTCTGAAGATTGCCGGGCAGTATCCGCTGCGCATTTCCTGCGCGCATGTGGAGCATGGCATCCGGGGAGAGGATTCGCTTTCTGATCTGGCTTTCGTCCGTAAGTTATGCGAGGAAAAATCGGTTCCGCTTTACAGCGCCCGTGTCGATGCGCCTGCCTACAGCCGTCTGCACGGCTGCGGTATGGAGGACGCTGCGCGTCGGCTTCGCTATGCGTTCCTCTATGAGACGGCAGATGCAATCGGCGCGGATGCAATCGCCTTGGCGCATCATGCGGGCGATCAGGCCGAAACCGTGCTGCTGCATGCGATGCGCGGCAGCGACGTGAAGGGGCTTTGCGCGATGCATTACCGCAGTGGACGGCTGATCCGGCCGCTGCTGGACGAGCGTCCGCAGGCGCTTCGGGAATATCTCCATGCGATCGGTCAAAGCTGGCGCGAGGACGGGAGCAATGCCGATACGGCATACCTTAGAAACCGGATTCGCCATGACATTCTGCCCGGGATGGAAAATGCCGTTCCCGGCACAGGCGCCGCGCTTTGCCGCCTTGCGCGCGCAGCGCAGCGGGATGAGGATTATTTTACTGCGCAGTTGGCTGCGATGGATTTCCGCGATATCCGGTTGGTCGACGGTATTGCCGTTCCCAGGGAGAAGCTTAAAGGGATGCATCCGGCGCTGCTTTCTCGGGCGCTGGTTCGTCTGATGGATCGCGCAGGAATCGGGCCGCAGTGTGCCGATGCGATTGAGAACACCATGGATATGCTCTCTAAGGGCGAGGGATGCGTCAATCTGACCAGCGGCGCGCATGCCTGGGCGGGGGAACGCTATCTGTGCCTGACGCGCGTGCAGGAAACGATTTCTGATACGCCGCTGAATTTGGCGGGACGGACGAAGACGCCGTTTGGCGAATTTGATGTGCGGCCGGCTATGCTGGGCGAGACGGGCGATGGGAAGCGCGAGCAGCGCATACCGCTTGAGTTGCTGCGGGGCGCATATGTATCTGTACGGCGTGAAGGCGACGCGATGATTCCCTTTGGGAAAAGCACGCCGGTCAAGATTAAAAAGCTGATGATCGATGCATGTGTGGAGCGTGCAATGCGCCGCAGCGTGCCGATTGTGCGCGATGAGCAAGGGAAGATTCTGTGGGCCGTGGGTTTGCGGCCGGATGAGCGCTGCCGGGGCGCAGCGACAGACAGGCAAGTGATTGTCCGTTTTTGCGGGGAATGGCCCTGTGCGGACGAAGAATGATAAAAAAGGACAAGAATACGGAGGATATCGTCATGACTGAGAAAAGAGTAACATATGCGGATCTGAAGGACGAATTGCTGCTTACCCGTGAGCAGATTGCCGCGCGTATTAAGGAGATGGCTGCGCAGATCACCGAGGATTTCCAGGACAAGGACATGGTTGCGATCTGCATTCTCAAGGGCGCCGCGCCGTTTTTTGTGGATCTGACGCGTGAGATTGATGTGCCGATGACCATGGACTTCATGGCGATTTCCAGCTACGGCAGCGCGACCAAGTCTTCCGGCGTCGTGCGCA
>CAZACE010000086.1:0-6522 GCA_964483255.1 uncultured Oscillospiraceae bacterium | reverse complement strand
CCTTCTGCCCACACCGGCAAGGAGCGCGCGCTCGCTCTCGTTCATCGCAAGCAGATAGACGCTTGCGCCATATACCACGCAATACGGAACAGCGAAGAGCACCACGCCACTATAGCCCACAAACGTATGCAGCCGCAGCACAAGCAGCGCGATCAGCACCGGCGGAATGAACGAAGGGATGATACTCAGTATGCTCTTCCAGAAATAGGCCATATCCAGCCCGATGTGCTTATGGTAATACCAGTTCATCACGAAGCCATTGCATACGATCATGGAGATCGCCGTGCCCAGTGCGCAGCCGAGGCCGCCCCATTTCATGCCCAATGGGATGGAAATCGCGACATTGAAAAGCGCCATAAAGAAATAGACCTTCGAACGGAACTGATGCTTGTTCTTCGCGCGCTGAATCTCGATGCCCAGATTCTGAATCAGCGGCACGGTCACCGGAGCCATCAGCAGCAGCGCGATGGGATACGCGCCCTCGTATTCACCGCCGCCCCATGCCTCAATGAACGGCTCGCCCACGAAGATGAAGCCTGTAAGCACGAGCATGAGCAGCATAAACTGGATGCGGCCCACGCGGGTAAAGAGCTTCGTGAGCGATTCATCGCCCTCACCGCGGGCGACGATGCGGTTGATCTGTGGCACAAACACACCGGAAATCGACGTGGAGAGCGTCATATAATAGCGGTGCAGCTGACTGCCCACGCCATAGATCGCGGTCGCCGCCGTGCCGGAGACGATGCCCAGGATCGTGGTATCGACCGTCCAGTTGATCTGGTCGATGATCATATTCAGGAAGATGAAGAACGAGAAACCGCCCATCTCGCGCAGGAGCGCAAAATCGAACCTGCCGAACGTCAGGCGCATGTTCAGCTTCTTAAAGCAGTAAATCGCGCTGGAAACATCCGTGACCACGCTGAGCACCAGCGTCACCAGCACCAGGGATACGCTGCCAAGGCCCATCAGCAGCAGCGGCAGCATGACGATCGGGTTGAGGATCGTGCGGATCATGCTGATCATGCGCTGAAAGAGGAAATGCTCCTTCGCCGTGATATAGCTGGTGAACACGCTGCCTGGGAAGGACACAGCGATATTGACAACCAGCAGCGCCATCAGCACGCGCGCGGTCTCCACCTCGGCAGCCGTCAGCTTGGCAGCGAAAATGTTATGGACATTCGCCACCAGAATGCCGCCGACGACGAGGCTCAGCGCGCCGATAACCAGGAAGATAACCATGAACATGCCGTTGATCTTCGCAACACCATCCTCGCCGTCGCTCGCCTCATAGCGGGCGAAATAGCGCACATAGGCGCTGCCCAAACCGAAGCTCATCAGGCTCAGGTTGGAGATAAAGCCATTGACCAGCGTATACAGGCCGTACTCGCTCTGGCCGAGCAGACGCAGCATCACCGGCGTATAGACGAGGGAAATCAGCGTGGAGAGCACGGTCTGGCCGTAGCTGAGCAGCACGCCCGCTTTCTTTTGATCCATATTTACTCCTTCAAAAGGGAATTTACACATACTTGCACATATACAGTGTACCGCTATTGCCCGCTTTTTTCAAGAGACAATCCATTGACTTTCCATTGCGCATGATTCGTGCTATAATACACTCAATTCCTCATGATCACAAGGAGGACCATATGATCGACAAAACTGCGCTCGACGCACACATGACCCATTGGGCGAAAAAGAAAAATCTCGCCGGCGTGAGCGCCTATATCGCAGGACCGAACGGCTGCGAATATGCATGGAACTACGGCTTCCGTGACAGGGACGAAAAGATCTGCCCCGACAGCGACACGATGTTTGGCATCGCCTCAATGTCAAAATCCATGACGGCGCTGTGCGCGTGCATCCTGCACACCGAGGGCAGGATGAGCATTCACGATCCCGTGAGCAAATATCTGCCGGAATTTTCCATCGCTGGCCAGCCGAAGGAGGCTGTGACCGTGCGCCATCTGGCGATGCACACCGCGGGCATTCCGCCGATGGAGCCGCTGGAATGGTCCATCGCTATGAACAGCGTGGACAGGCAGGAAAGCGACTGGCTGCTGCAGATGCGCGCCACCGCACCTAACCAGATGGACAAAATCGAGCAGATTCTCGATTATGTCGCAAATTGCGGCTATGAAACGCTCGCCGCGCCGGGCGATGTGATGAGCTATTCCAACGAGGGCTTCGCGATTCTCTCCTATGTGCTCGACAAGGCAGCCGGCATGCCGCTGGAAGATTTCATGCGCGAGCGTATCTTCGCGCCGCTGGGCATGACCCGCTCCATCCTGGATAACGGCATTGAGGACAGCCGGCGTATTTCCGGCGGCAACATCACGTCCCTGTTTGAAATGATCGACGGAAAGCGCGAATGCGATGACAACTGGAGCATCCTGCCGCCCTTTCGCGGCTGCGCAATGGTCAAATCCACCGCGAAAGACATGGCGACCTACTACCGCATGATCGCGGATTTCGGCATGCACGAGGGCGTGCAGGTCGTCCCGCGCGAGGCGGTCGAGCTGCTTTGCGGCAAGTATCACGCCCTGCCCGAGCTGAACGCCATGTGTATGGGCATCAACAAGCGCCCGTATGCGGGGCATGTCATCTGCGAGCATTCCGGCGGCCTGCACGGCGTATCCACCAAGGGCGGGTTGCTGCTTGGCGAGGGCTACGGCTTTTCTGTGCTGTGCAATCAGGGCGATGAGGATATGGACGAGCTGATGTGGGGCATGTACAATGCCGTCATGAGCCTTCCGCTGGAAAAAAGCCATCGCTGGTTCAATCCTATCGGCGTCGAATTCTCCGCGCCGGAGATGATCACAGGCCACTATCTGGGCCACGAGGGTGTGCCCAGCCATCTCGTCATTGAGGAAAAGGACGGCAGGCTGATGCGCACGCGCGACGGCAATACCACCGAATTCGCCTACTGCGGCGGCATGCGCTTCCTCTCCTATGATCCCAAGAAGGATTACGACCAGGGCGTGCGCCACGAATTCCTGATCGAAAACGGCCGCGCCTGGGGCGTGCGCTGCGGCACGCGGGTGTTTAACCGCGTGGATTGATTTTAAACGAATATAGTAGAAGCGGCATGCCGCTCCGAAAGGAGCTGCATGCCGCTTCTGCGTTAAAGAAAGAAGAAGGAGAATCTGTCTTACTTAATCTGGCTCAGCGCATCGGCGACGGCGGCCTTGATGCCGTCCGTGGTGCGGGTCGCGCCGGAGATGTTATCCACCTCAACGCTCTGCGCCTCAAGGATCATCGCCGGAACCTGCGCAATCGCAGCATCGGAAACGCCCTTGGTCTCATTGTGAGAGATAACCTCGATCGCGGTCATCTTGTTATCCTCAACCGTAACCTTGACCGTCAGATCATCAGCAATGCCCGCGCCCACGCCGATATACTCGTTGGCAGCAGTCTCATAGGTCACCTCAACCGGGCTGAAGTCAACCGCAGTCTTGCCTTCCATCACAGAGCCTTCCATCACATCGGTCTTAACAGCCGCCGCATTGGTGCCAGCGGTGATACCGGTGAACAGGCACTCGGACAGGTTGCCGCCGCCGTTGTAGATATCGGTATAGAAGGAACCAAACTCACCCGCGCTGTACAGGTGCGGAATCGGCTGATCCCACGGATCGACGACTTCGCAGTTCGTATTGCGCCTTGCGCCGCCCTGGGTGTTGGTCATGGTGGCCTTCAGCGGGAACGCATAGTACGGACCGGTGACCAGCGGCTGCAGGGACTCAGCAACGTGCAACGGATGCGCACCATCAGCGGTCGGATCATAGCCAGCCGGAGCACCGAACTCGACGTCGATACCGGTCTCGCAATAGCCGTTATAACGCTCGACTTCAGCCACGAAAGCATCCGCCGGAACATTCATCATCACAGCCAGCTCCTCGAGGGTATCAGCCTTGATGATCCAGCCCTTTTCGATCTCGTCAACCATGCCCTGACTCCAGGACGGATAAGCCGGAGCACCGAGGCGGGCAGTCTCATCGAACACGCACCAGGAATTGTTCGGAACGAGCTGGGTGAACCAGGTGCCGGACAGTCGGGTGTGACCATGGCGCGGATACTGAGTCTCGTCCATGAAGCGGGTACCATCGCCGCCGATGATGATCATCGGATAGGAAGAGAAGCCGGTAGCCCAGCCCATGTTCTTGGAATGAGTCAGCGCATAGCCAGCAGAAATGCCAGTCTCCGGATTGATGAAGTTCGGGTCATTGCCGGAGAGAGCGCTCATGTGCCAGAGATCAGCGCCCACGTCGATGGCCATCTTCACGCCGTCGCCGGTGTTGTAGCGCGCGCCCTTAGAGTAGGCGTCAGCGAGCTGGCAGTAGTTTTCCAGCATCTCGTCGTTGTTCTCAAAGCCGCCCATAGCCATGACGACACCGTTCTTTGCACGGATGTTGTACTGCTGACCATTGTTCTCAGCGACAACACCGTGGACGATACGGGTGTTCCTGTCCTGAATCAGGCGAACACCCGGGGTCTCGTACCAGATGTCGATCTGATCCGCATAGCCCTCACACAGGTTCTGCAGGAAGCGATAGTAAGCCGCATCAAAGCCGCCATTTGCATTCACCAGAAAAGCACGGGCGCTCTCAGAACCCTCCAGTTCCGGATACTCGGTGTACTGCATGTAGATAATTTCGTCGCAGCCGTGCGCTTCCATCCACGGACCAGTGCTCATCAGGCCGTCGACCATGTACTCCAGAATCTCATCGGTCTGGTTGTCGAAATCGCCGCGCAGGTTCTTGTAGTAGGTAATCGCCTGCTCACGGTTCTCCGGGCTGAGCACCAGCTGCGCAGCGTAACGGCTGTTACCGCCCTCGTGGCCCAGCGGAGCCTTTTCCAGAATCAGTACCTTCTCGGCGCCCGCCTCAACGGCATTCACCGCCGCAGAAGCGCCCGCAGCGCCGTAGCCGATGACGACAACGTCGTACTCGGCCGCCCAGTCAATGGTGGTCTCGAAAGCTTCCGCCATCGCACCGGTCATCGCGCCAAGCATCAGCACGAAGCTGAACACAAGCGCCATGATCTTCTTGCTGTTCTTCATGTTCTCTTCCTCCCGTCAAATTATGTTCATCGAATTTTATTCAATGAATTTCATTCAGTATATCAGATTGATTAAAACATGTCAACGGAATCTTCTGCGTAAATTTAACAATCATTGCATTTTCTATTGACCCTTGCTACAATAGAATGAAATGATGTATAGGAGATCCAAGATGAAAGAACTAACCTCAAGGCAGCTGCAGGCACTTGCAACAAAAAAGCGAATCAAGGACGCCGCGTCTGCACTTCTGATTGAAGAAGGTTACGAAAGCCTGACGATGAATAAAATCGCAGCCAAAGCCGGTGTTGCTGTCGGCTCGCTGTATCATTACTACGCCTCCAAAGAAGAACTTTTCTTCACCTTCTACTCAAACTTTGACGACTTGCTGAAAGAAAAGCGCAATGAAGTACACTTCTCCTCCCCGATCGAAGCCATTCGCTCCGTCAGCTACGCAAGTGCCGTCAGCTCCTTTCTCCTCAATCCCACGCTCATAGCCAATCTTTTAAGCATTCAGCTTTCCACGCACAGTCAGCTATTTTCCAGCGAAGAGCGCCTCTATCCGCAGTACGTTCTCGAGCAAGTAAAAAAAGCACTCGAATGCGGCGAGCTCCTCTCTATCGATACCCCCGAAAGAATCGCTCAGACCATTCTGCGTACTACACGCAGCAGCATATTCGATTGTGCTGTACATAATACGCCCGAGCTTATTGAAGAAGTCTCTATACACGATCTGAATATTGTACTTTCTTACTATCGTCCAAACCATAACTGTGATTTTCCGGCAGTCAATCCAATATGGCTTGAACTGAATCGCAATCGTTTATTCTCAACTGAAACGGATTAACGCAAAAAGAAGCAGCTCTTTTGAACTGCTTCTTTTCTTTCATAAAAACTGGAACAGTGCGTTTTTCAATCGAAAAGCGCGATAAACAGCTTGTTAAGCTTCTTTGTTCGCGGCCTTCTCTTCGAGCTTCTCAGAGAAGATGTTGAGGCCCTTGATGCAGGCGATGATCAGGCCCATGACGACGAAGATGCCGGCCCAACCTTCAACCATGTACTTGAGGGAAGCGATGAAAGCGCCAACGTTAATACCCATATGTTTTTCCTCCTTCTATCAGACCAGCGGACCGATCATCGCGAGGATGATGCCACCAGCGATAACGGACGCGACCTGACCGGCAACGTTCGCACCGGCGGCCTGCATCAGGATGAAGTTGTACGGATCCTCTTCGCGGGCCATCTTGGCGATAACGCGGGAGGACATCGGGAACGCGGAGATGCCCGCAGCGCCGATCATCGGGTTGATCTTCTTCTTGGAGAAGAGGTTGAGGAACTTTCCGAAGAACACGCCGCCAAAGGTATCGAACATGAAGGCGATCAGGCCCAGGCCCAGGATCATCAGGGTCTCCGGAACGAGGAAGCTGTCGGCCTGCATACGGACCGCAACAGTCAGGCCCAGCAGCAGG
>CAZACE010000085.1:273-6547 GCA_964483255.1 uncultured Oscillospiraceae bacterium | reverse complement strand
GGTGGACAACTCCGTCCTGCGCGAGCGCAAGCTCCTCTCCGACGACGGCGTGGTGTCCATCGCCCTGTGCGTGAGTAAGGCGACGGGCGTGATGATGGCTCAGCCGGTCGTCAGCGCCATGGGCTTCCTGTACGAGAGCGAGCACCAGAAGATCGAGGCGGCCTGCCGCCAGCATGCGGCGAACATGGTCACCCGTGCGATTTCCAGCGGCAAGAAGGTTTCTGAAATGGTCGCCTCCGGCCAGATGCAGGGCCAGATGCGCTCCTTCCTCTATGAGCGCACCAAGCGCCGCCCGGTCGTGATGATCAACCTGATTGAGGTAGAATAACGCACTCCTTCCACCAGCCACAGGCTGGTTCCCCTCCCTCAAGAGGGAGGCGTCAAAGTAACTGATCAGAATAAGAGGTTTGCATTCTGAACTGTTTCGTTGAGGGCTCCCTCCTGAGGGAGCTGGCGGCGAAGCCGACTGAGGAAGTGCTTTCTAATGAGGAGAGAATTCAATGGAGAATACCTTTCCGGTCGTTCACGTTATCAACGGCCGCCAGAAAAAGCTGCTGCAGGGTCATCCCTGGGTATACGGCAACGAGATTGAGCGCGTGGAGGGCGAGACCGTCGACGGTGAGCTGGTGACGGTGGTCGACTTCCGTGGGCGCTACATGGGCGTGGGCTTTTACAACAGCAAGAGCCTGATCACCGTGCGTCTTTTGACGCACAGGAGCGAGGAAATCACCGATGAGCTGATTGCTTCCCGCGTGAAGGCTGCGTGCGACTATCGCCGCTTCGTGTTGAGCCGTCCGGGCACGGACTCCTGCCGCCTGATCTACGGCGAGGCGGATCGTCTGCCGGGCGTGATCGCGGATCGTTTCGGCGAGGTGATCGTGCTGCAGGTGCTGGCGCTGGGCATGGAGAAGTATACCAAAGTGATCGCCGACGCGCTGATTGCCTGCGAGAAGCCGAAGTGCCTGCTTTTGCAGAACGACGACGCCATCCGCCGCAAGGAGGGCATGGAGTGCTTCACAAAGGTGCTCCACGGCGAGCTGCCGGAGGAGACGATCATCAGCGAGAACGGCATCAAGCTGAGCGTAGACGTTCGCGGCGGCCAGAAGACCGGCTACTTCCTGGATCAGAAGGACAACCATCTGTTCGTGCGTCAGTTCTGTAAGGATGCGCGCGTGCTGGATTGCTTCTCCTACATCGGCGGCTTTGCGCTCAACGCAGCCGCTGCCGGCGCAAAGGAAGTGACGGCGGTGGATATCAGCGAAAGCGCCGTCGAGCTCATCCGCCGCAACGCCGAGCTCAACGGCATGCAGGTGAATACCGTCTGCGCGAACTGCTTTGACTTCCTGCGTGCGCAGGTGAAGGAAAAGCAGAAATACGACGTGATCGTACTCGATCCGCCGGCATTCACGAAGGCGCATGCGAACATGGCCAATGCCTGCCGCGGATACAAGGAGATTGCGCTGAGCGCGATGCGCATGCTGCCCCCGGGCGGCGTGCTGGCGACGCACTCCTGCTCCTATCACATGCCGGAGGACGTGTTTGTGAACACGGTGCTCTCCGCCGCGCAGGATCTGCACAGGCAGGTACGCGTGATCACGCTGCGCAGGCAAGATATTGATCACCCCGTGCTGGCGGGCTATCCTGAAAGCCACTACCTCAAGAGCCTATGGCTGCAGATGCTGGATTGACAAAAAGGGCCTCGGACATACGTCCGGGGTCCTTCCTTATTCCCGTGTCCTGTGAAACGCGATCTCCGAAGGATCGTTGTCCGGGTTTCCCTTGCCGATGTTGCCCTGCGGCTTCTGGTCATGAATGCCGTAAAGCCGCGTGTAATTTTCCGCCGCCTCCCGGCTGATCACTGGCTGCGCCTCCAGCCCCGTGCATTCCGTGGCGCTTGCGGTATTCTCCGTTTTGCTCAGCGGCAGCTTTGTCTTTGCCTCAATCGGCGGCGGATTCCATTGTTTTGCGCCTCCGTGCTGATGATGCTTTGATCTGCTCAAACAAAAACCTCCTTCCGTTTTCCTATGATGACAGAAGGAGCGCATGTTTATGCCGCCTGCGGGCGGGGACCTCATCCGCCCTGCGGGCATCTTCCCCATAGGGGAAGGTTTATTTTGTTCCTTAATACCGCCGCAAAGCGAAGAAGGGGGGCGGGGGTTCGGCTTTGCCGAACCGGGGCAGAAGTGAATGACAGCCCAGTGGGCTGTCAGAGCTGCCCTGACCGACGAGCGTCGAGCGAGGAGAAGAATGTCCCCGAGCAGGTCTTAGGGCGCCGGAGCCGAGCGCGTCCAGTGGACGCAATGAGCGAGGCGGAGCGTGGGAAATCGCAAGGAGCGATGAGACATCGCGACTATGCGAGTTTCCCGGACAGCAGCCCAACGTCCTCCGTTCCCTCGCCCTCACAGCAGCGCTTCCAGCTCCTCGGGCAAAGGCTCGAAAAGCTCAATGCACTCGCCCGTGATCGGCTGCACGAGGCTGATATACGCTGAATGCAAAGCAAAGCGGCCGCGAAGAGCTTCCAGCTCCGTGCCGTAGAGATAATCGCCCGCGATCGGGCATCCGATGTGCTTTAGATGCACGCGGATCTGATGCGTGCGCCCGGTTTCAAGGCGCAGGCGAAGCAGCGCCCGGCTGCCGCTGACGCGCTCCACGCGGTAATGCGTCACCGCGCGCTGTCCATCCTTGCGCACAGCGCGCTGCGCGCCCGCACCCAGCCGCGCAATCGGCGCGTCGATCACGTCCTCGCGCTGCGCGGGAATGCCCTCCGTCACCGCAAGGTATTCCCGGATAAAGCTGCCCGTATGCAGCTGACTGGTAAGCAGGCGCTGCGCATGCGCATGACGCGCGATGCACAGCAGGCCGCTTGTACCCTTGTCCAGCCGGTTTACGGGATGATAAACGAACGTCTCTCCGTCCGCGCCGAGCATCGCGATGATCTGCTCGCGCAGCGTGCCGGAGGCAATGTGGCTGGCGGGCAGCGTGGGCAGCGGCGCACCCTTGGCGGCAATGATGATATCCTCGTCCATATAGCGGATATGCGAAGGCGGCAGCTGCGGCGTGCGCGCCGACGAAGTCTGCGAACTCTCCGCCGCCATGTCGCTGGGCACATGTACTTCGATCATCTCGCCCTCGCGCAGCACATAATCCGCGCGCACGGGCACGCCGCCGACACGGATCGCGCCGAGCACCTTCAATCTGCGAAAGGCATGCTGCCCCAGCGAAAAACGCCGCGGCACGACCGTGCGCACCGCGCGCCCGTCGTCGATGGCCGTGACAATATACGTCAAAACGCGCAAGCAGACGCCTCCTTTCGCAAATCTTTCTGCTATGCTTTCGCCTATTATAGCAGAATCGCAGTCAATTGACAAAGCCCACATGGGCAGGGTACAATGAATCCATACAGCTATCATGAAACGAGGGGACGGCCATGAACGCAGCAACCGCTTTTTTAAATCGCCAGGATCAGCTCCTTGCCCAGCTTCATGCAGCAGGAAGCATGGACGAGGCGATTTCCGCCTGCATGCTCTCGCTGGAGCAGGTTGCCTGCGAGCTCGCCCAGGATGAGCAGGACGAGCTCGCCCGCCAGCGGCAGCAGGCCGTGCTCGCATGCGTGCGCCGCGCACCACAGCTGCTGGGAAGCGCGCTCGCCCGCGGCGAACTCATGCTTGCGCAGGACGCCCCCAAGGCGGAAACCACGCAGGATAAGCTGCGTAAAGGCACAAAGATCGGCGGCATTTTCCTGCTCAGTGCGCTGGCCGTCGTCGAGCTTGTGGACGGCAATACGCTCTATGCCCTTTTGCAGCTGCTGGGCGTCCATCTGCTGCTCCTCTCCGAAAAGAAAAAACCGCAGGAAGCTGCCAGGCTTGAAGCCCGCGGCGTCCCCTATGCCGACGCAGATGCGCTCGTGCGGTCGCTGCGCGAACTTTGCCAGGCGGTCGATATCTGCGTGAGCGACCTGATCCTTTTGGAAAAGGACGCAGGTATTGCTCGCCTTTCCGGCACGGCGGACGACGCCATGCTCGATCTTCTGACCGCGCTGATGGAGGCTAAGGCCTCCGGCCGGGACGAGCTTGCCATGCGCAGCCTTTCCCAGGCCGAGCAATATCTGCACATGCTGGGCGTAAACGTGATCCCCTACAGCGAAGATCATGCGCAGCTCTTTGATATCCTGCCCACGATGGGTACGGCAAGAACCATCCGCCCCGCACTTATGCAGGACGGCAAAATTCTCAGGCGCGGCGTGGCCGCCCTGCAGGCAGGAAGGAGCGCGGGCGCATGAAGATACTGGGCTTTGACCTGGGCGACGGCGAAAGTGCTGTCACACTATTGGATTCTTCCTCAACCGTCGAGCCGCGCGTGATCCCGCTTCAGGGCCGCACGAGCATCCTCTCCGCCGTCGGCACGCGCGATGGGCGCATTGTCGTGGGCGAGGAGGCCAACGTTCTCTCCGGCGCCAAGGACGCAAAGGTCCGCTTCAAATCACGCTATCTGGTCGATCCCAGTGCGGCGGGTGATGTGCGGCTGTTTGCGCAGGGCGTGATGAGCCTGCTTTTGCACGAGGATCCCGGCCTGATGGCGCAGGTGACGCGCACGGTTATCGGCTGCCCGGCCGGCTGGGGCGAGGGCAGACGCGAGCAATACGCTCGCCTGATGGAATCCGCCGGATTTCCGAATGTACATGTCGTGCCCGAGCCGCGCGCCGCGTTCCTCTACGCGCGCCACGCAAGGGGTCTGCGCATCGAGCCCGCGCTCATGCAGCAAAGCGCGATGGTGATCGACATCGGCTCCTCGACGACGGACTTTGCCTATATCGTCGGCGGCCATCAGCAGGATCTCTCGCTCTTTGGCGATACGAACCTGGGCGGCGGCCTGCTCGATGAGATGATCCTTGATCGCTGCATCCGTCGCTCTCCCGATCGCGCTTCGCTTGAGCGCGTGATGCAGGCAAGCCCCGCCTGGAAGAGCTTTTGCGAGCTGGAAGCCAGGCGGCTCAAGGAGCAATACTTCACCAGCGAGGAAAAATGGCAGGCGCAGCCGCTCACCAAGCAAATCGTCGTCTGCTACGACGAAACGCTGATGCTTGAGCTTTCACTGGACGGCGCGGCTGTAGAGGAGATCATCCATGCGCCGTGCGCGGCGCTGGGTGGGCGCAGCTTCATTTCCTGCCTGCAGGACGCGCTTGCCGCCGCTGTGAGGCTGAGTAAGGATTGTCCGCCGCAGGTTGTCATCCTCACCGGCGGCGCATCGCGCATGGCATTCTTCCGCCAGGCCTGCCGGGATGCATTCCAGAAGAGCCTGCTTGTGCTCTGCCCGGAGCCGGAATGCTCCATCGCCCGGGGTCTTTCCTATGCCGGCCGCGTGGACGAGAATCTCAAAATTTTCCGTCAGGAGGTTGCCTCTATCGCCCGCGGCGAGCGCCTTCAGGCAGCCGTGAGCGCGAAGGTGCATGCGCTCTATCAGCCCATCGCCTCAGCCCTCTTTGACATTGCACGCGAAAGCGCGCTGGACGCCGTGAAGCTCTGGCGGCACGGCGGCGTGGATACCGTGAAACAGCTCGACGCACTGCTGGAAACGCGCATCGCCGAAGCCTTTTCCGGCGAGAAAGCGGTCGAGCGCATTCGCGGCGACCTGGCCATCTGGACAGGCGAGTTACTCAGCCAGCTGGAAGGCGAGCTGGAGGCGCTATGCCTGCGCTGCGGCGTGCCGCCGGAGAAGATGGCGCTTTCCTGTGCGCGCGTAAATGCCGGGGTCAGCGGCGTGAAGCTCTCGCTTGCCGGCGCAATGGGCGTGGACATGCTCTCCGGCGCGCTCAGCGTTGTGCTGGGCGTGATCGGCGCGAGCATCTGCGGCGGCGGCGGCATGGCGCTCATTGGCGCCGGGCCCGTCGGCCTGATCGCGGGCGCTTCGATGGGCGTGCTGCTGGCGCTTCTGGGCAAGGGCGAAATGGAAAAGCTCTTCAGTGCGCTTCATGTCCCCGTGCTCCTTCGCCAGCTGGTCACAGACGGCGCAGTCGCCGCCGGCATCGACCGCCAGCGCGAGGAGATCGAGCGTTCGCTCGTCACGGCGCTGGCCGATCCCAGAAACGGCTTCGCCGCCCGCCTTGCAGACAGCATCTCCTCCACCCTGGGCGCGCAGCTGGAGCGCATGGCGCAAAGTGCCGAAATGTCCATCTGCGCGTGACGCGGGGGAGTACGTTAGGGCTGCCGCCCTAAAACCCGCCTGAGGGACGCTGTCCCTCAGACTCCCTTCTTCGCTTCGCGCTTATAGGTCGTTT
>CAZACE010000085.1:0-263 GCA_964483255.1 uncultured Oscillospiraceae bacterium | reverse complement strand
GTGACGCGGGGTTACGTTGGGGACTGCCGTCCCCAAACCCCTGCTCGGGGATGCAATCCCCGAACCCCTTCTTCGCTTCGCGCTTATAGGTCGTTTGATTTTAGAATAGAACAAAACCCTGAAGAAGCGGGCAAAAACCTGCTTCTTTTTAATTCGCTTGACGCAATCTGTAAAACAGGGTATGATATGGACGGTTGATTATGAAAAAATGGAAGGGGATACCCTATTATGGAAAAGGAACAGATTGAACGCATCAACGAGCT
>CAZACE010000084.1:0-6567 GCA_964483255.1 uncultured Oscillospiraceae bacterium | reverse complement strand
ATGATAACCGTGGTGAGGACTTCGTATTCATCAAACTCAAAGTGGTTCTGCTTCAGAACGGCCATACGCTCGCCGGGCGT
Source organism: uncultured Oscillospiraceae bacterium (assembly GCA_964483255.1). Taxonomy (GTDB): domain Bacteria; phylum Bacillota; class Clostridia; order Christensenellales; family Aristaeellaceae; genus Ventricola. The sequence goes on along the minus strand of CAZACE010000084.1, from coordinate 6,487 downwards.
GATCACGACATCGCCCGTGGTCGGCTCCAGTTCGCCGGAGAGGACCTTGAGGAAAGTCGACTTGCCGGTGCCATTGGCGCCGATAATGCCATAGCAGTTGCCTGCGGTAAACTTGATGTTGACATTCTTAAAGAGCGGCTTTCCGCTGTAAGAGAGCGAAATATTCTGGGTTGCGATCATGGCTTCCTGATTCTCCTTTTTGAGGCAGTCATCTTTCTATAAACATACATACCGTTCCAATTATCGCATAAAAAACCTTATCCTTCAAGCCCTAATTGAGTAAAATCTTACCCTTTGCTTCTGTGGATATTGCCTCGAATGCTGTGAGAATACAAAGAAAAGCGAAGCGCAGGATCTATTCCTCGCACTCCGCTTTCAAATCATAGTTCTTTGATTGCCTCCATCACGCGGCAGACAAGCTCAACGCGCTGGAAAGGCGTCATGATGTAATAGCCATCGACATATGGCGCAATCTCGTTGGCGGCATCCCGGCACAGACGCACAGCGAGCGCCTCGCCCTGCGTGCGGTTCAGTCCTTCATATGCGCTGATCACGCGATCGTCAACGTCAATACCTGCCACCTCGCTCTGCAGAAAACGCGCATTATTGAAACTGACCACAGGGAACAGACCGCCGAAGATCTTCCCCGCCAACACATGCCTGGCTTTCTGAATATTCCGGACTGCCCTGCCGCTGAGCACAGGCTGCGTGAGGAACGCCTCCACGCCGCAGGTCTCTTTATCCTTCGCGCGCTCAAGCTCGGCCTCAAAATTGACAGCATTGATATTGAGCGCGCCGCACAGAAAGAACGGCTCCGTCTCCCCGGACTGAGAGAGGCTTCGCACAAAGCGCGCAAATACGCGCGAATTGAACTGGAACACGCTCTTGACGCGCTCTCTGTCATCTGTCGGCACAGGATCGCCCGTCACCGCCAGCACATTGTGCACGCCTTCCATAGAGAGGCCGAGCAGCAGCGCCTTTGCTGCATTGACATTCCGGTCGCGGCAGGTCATATGCGGCACGGCCTCGATGCCCAGCTCCCGCCTGATCTTACAGGCAAGCAGGCTGGAATCCATTCTCGCGCGGCCGATGGGACAATCCGCAATGGTCACCGCATCAGCGCCGGCATTGCCAAGGCGCTGCGCGCCGGAGAGGAACAATTTGATATCTGAATTGCGCGGCGGATCCAGTTCGACAAGCACAGGGCGCTCTCCCCTTGCCAGTTTTTGCGCAATGCGGCTTTGGCAAACGCGCTGTTCCGCCTTAGGTTCGGCATCCACCTTCGCCGCGGAAATGGTCTCATTTCTTTTGAGCAGCTCGGCAATCGCGCGGATATGCTGCGGCGTTGTGCCGCAGCAGCCGCCAAGAATTCTCGCGCCATGCGCCGCGCATGCTATCACCTGCTGCGCGTAATATATGGGATCCGAATCATAATACGTGCGTCCATCGATCACATGCGGATAACCCGCATTCGGCATGGCGATCAGCGTTTTTTTCGTGCGCGGCATCGATTCAATCAGCCTGCGCAGATGATATGCGCCGCAGATGCAATTAAGACCCACAGCATCAATATCGCCGCAGTCGTCCATGGCAGCAATCAGCGCCGCAGCATTCTCGCCCGCGCGGGTAAATCCATCCGGATTGGCCGCAAAGGAAACCGCAATGAACGCCTCAGGATTCCTTTTTCGGATATAGGCAGCCGCCTGTGCAATGCCTGCAGCGGTCGGCATTGTTTCAAACAGAAAACAGGAAATTCCCTGATTCACAAAAGCATCCGCCAGCTGAATATATGCCTTTGCCGGATCGCAATCCGCAGGCACAGGACCAATATCGGCAAAGACGCAGGCCTGATCGCCTGCAGCATCACAAGCAGCCTGAACAGCACAGTGAACAATCTGCTGCTGCTGCTCAGGCGAATCAGCAGCAAAACCGATATGCGCAGCAAATGTATTGGTTTTGATCGCCTTGCAGCCAGCGTCCAGATAAGCTTTGTGCAGCGCGCGAACCTTATGCGCAGCATGCACGCAGGCAAGCTCCACAGGACCTTCCGGCCACTCCGGCAAGGATCTTGCATAAGTGCCCGTTGCGCCGTCAAAGAGCAGCGCGCCGTTTTCAAGCTGCTTTCGTACCCAAGAAGCGTCCATCGTCGCCCCTCCCATCATCCCAGGATCTTTTTGGCGATATCCGCCGTCTGCTTAGCGTCCTTCGCGTAATAGTCCGCGCCGATCTCTCTGGCATAATCCGGCGTAAGCACAGCGCCGCCCACAATCACCGGAACGCTGCAGCCAGCGTCCTTCAGGCACTCAATGGTGCGCTGCATGCTCGGAACGGTCGTCGTCATCAAAGCCGAAAGGCCAACCAACTTGGCGCCAGCCTCCTGAACAGCAGAAACAACCCGCGCAGCAGGCACATCTCTGCCCAAATCAATCACATGAAAACCATAGTTTTCCAGCACGGTCTTCACGATGTTCTTGCCGATATCATGAATATCGCCTTCAACCGTTGCCAGAACGATCGGTCCTTTGCCCGCCGCACCATCTTCACTGCGGCGCATCATCCTGCGCACCTCGTCAAAAGCAGCGCCGGAGGCGGCAGCTGCATTCATGAGCTGCGGCAGGAAGATCTGCTGCTTCTCATAGCGCTCGCCGACAAGATCCAACGCCGGGATCAGGTGCTGCTCTACCAGATCCAGCGGCGCAATGCTTTCAAGCATCTCGCGTGCAATGACCTGTGCGTCGGTTCTCATGCCCTTGACAATCGCCTCTTCGATAGTCATTTTCTCACCGGATGCAGGCACTGTTTTCGCCGTTTGCCCCTGACTCTGCGCTTGCTTTTCAATATATGCCTCGCAGGAAATATCCTCACCGCTGAGCACGCGGCAGGCGCTGACCGCGTCCATCATCTCCTTCTGGTTCGGATTGATGATCGGCATCGTCAAACCGGCATAGATTGCCTGCGTGAGGAATGCCTGCGTGACAATTGCACGCTGCGGCAGACCGAAAGAAATATTGGATACGCCGAGTACAGTTTCAAGGCCAAGCTCGCCACGGATGCGACGCAGTGCCTCCAGCGTCATGGCCGCCTGCTCCTGCTGGGCAGAGACCGTCAGCGTCAGACAGTCTATGGCGATATTCTTCCTGTCGATACCCATGCTTTCAGCCTGCGTGACGATCGTTTTTGCAAACATCATCCGCTCTTCCACGGTCGAAGGCAATCCGCTTTTGCCGATCGTGAGTCCGACAATCGCCGCGCCGTATTTCTTTGCCAGCGGAAGAATGGTTTCCAGTGATGCCTGACTGGCATTCACGCTATTGATGAGGCACTTTCCCGGCGCTGCGCGCAGACCGGCCTCAATCGCCGCAGGATTGGATGAATCAATCTGCAGCGGCAGAGATACCGCGCCGGAAATCGCAGTGACCACGCGGCGCATCATCTCCGGCTCATCGATACCGGGCAAGCCGACGTTGACATCCAGAATTTGCGCGCCGGCTTCCTCCTGCTCAATCGCCTGAGAAACGATGTAGTTCATATCGCCTTCACGCAGCGCCTGCTGGAAGCGCTTTTTGCCCGTGGGATTGATGCGCTCGCCAATGACGCGCACCCCCTTGCCAAACGCACACAGCTCGCTGGCGGAGCAGATGCCAGATGCTTTTTCGCCGGACCACGCTGCCTGTTTTCCTTCAAGCGCCTTGCTGAGCGCAGCGATAAATTCCGGCGAAGTGCCGCAGCATCCGCCGATATATACTGCGCCGACGTCCGTCATCTGCGCGCAGGCAGAGGCAAACTCCTCCGGTGTCGTATGGTATTCGCCTGTCGCAGGATCAGGAAGACCGGCATTGGGCTTGAGGATCAGCGGAAGGTCGGTCGCCTCACGCATCCTGCGCAGAATCGGCTCCGCTTCCTTCGGGCCAAGCGAGCAATTGATACCCACCGCCTCAACGCCCAGGCTGGTCAGCGACATCGCCGCACACTCCGCCCGAACGCCCAGAAATGTGCGGCCTGTCTGCTCAAACGTCATAGACGCATATATGGGCAGATTGGAGCACTCCTTTGCGGCGAGCACGCCTGCGCGAAGCTCGTTCAAATCCGAGAAGGTTTCAAAAAACACGGCATCGGCGCCAGCTTCCGCACCGCAGCGGATCATCTGAGCAAAAAGCGCATACGCCTCATCAAAGCGCAACGTACCCAGCGGTTCTAGCAATTCACCGATGGGACCGATATCCAGCGCTACCCTGGCGTCCGTACCTGCACAGGCACGCTTGGCCACGCGGATGGACGCCGCAACGACCGTCTCCACGTCAAAGCCGGTCCCCTCCAGTTTATGCGCATTGGCGCAGAAAGTATTGGCCAGAAGCAGCCTTGCCCCTGCCTGCACATAGCGCTTTTGAATGGACTCAACCACATCCGGCGCGGTAATCGACAGCGTTTCCGGCCTGTCGCCCAGCTTCAGACCCGCACGCTGGAGCATAGTACCCATCGCGCCGTCCAGAATGGTGATCTCCTGTGTAAACATATCGTATTCCTCCCGTCAAGCGGTATCGGCTTATTCTTCTCACGTGATCTCACGCAGGGCGCATGTCTTTGCCATGGAACAAAAGGCGCATGGGGACGGTCTTCGCTTTTGCGGCATATTGCTCACACCGAGAATTGCTGTGACGGATTTTCTGGGAATCATGATGCCGCTTTGCGATACAGTCAGGCCAATGGTTTTCGGCGTCTCAAGCACAGCACAGATTTCTCTGGTTTGCTCCAGCGGCATATCGCCATAGCCCGGGCTGAAGCGATCCGTCAGATATTGTTCTCTTTCTTTATGCCGTGCACGCAGGATGCTCTCCTGCTTATCGCACACAGCCTCGATTGCCGCGCTGAGCACGGCGTCCATGATCAGTGCGTCTGCGCTCGATTTTGCCTGATGGCGCAAAAGCAGCCTCTCACTTTGCGCCCCGAGCGTAGCAGCCATCAGAATTGCACCGCTGCAGGTTTCAAGCATCGCATTGACGTCTTTTCCGCGAGGCGTAAACGCAGTATTGCAAAGGCAGCGGTTCTCATCAAAGAAAAAATGCTGCACGATCACATGAGCCGTGATTGTTTGCCGCACTTCATCCATGGCTCTGCGGATTTGGTTGAGAATTGGCTCCTCAAGAGGACTTCCCCGCCAGCCAAGAAAATGGAGCGCTTCCCGCATTGGGATTTCTGGAATGCTTATCCGCATAGGCTCACACTCTCTCATCAAATAGCTGATCCGCAATGGGAACAGACATATCCAGCTTCTTTGCGCCCAACTCAATCAGCGCGCGACAGCCATCAAAATCAATCCCCTGCTCATGTACGGCATACAACGGCGTGCATTTACTGCGAAGGCAGAACGACGCGCCTTTCCATGTGCCGCCGACTCCATTTCGGGCAGCAACAGCAATAGCAGCATCGCCCAACGCATAGATGGCATGGTTTCTGGCAAGGGCCTTGGTTCCCGTAAAGCGCTCATCCGGCCAGGCATCGCAAACAATCAGCAGCCTGCCGCTTTCAAGCGCATCTCTCAGGTATTCCTGTCTGAGCAGCTCCCGGCAGGGATATGCAGGCACCAGAATCAAGCTTCCGCCCGCTTCCAGACAGGCACTCTGCACCGCAGTATCCACACCCCATGCACCGCCGCAAACAAGCACGCATCCCGCCTTTGCGATCTGCATGCCAATATCACGCGCAATTGCGAACGTATTTTCGTCAATCTCACGGCTTCCTGCGACGGCGATGGCGCGCCGCATGAGCAGCGAACGGTTTCCACGAAGAAAAAGAAACTGCGGCATATGCTGATGAAGAGCACAGAGATTGACCGGCCAATCGTCATCCGCAGGAAGGATCACGTCATATCCATGCAATCTGTTTTGCTCAACATCCTCGCAGACCTGCGCAGAACGCGCAAGAAGCGCTTTTGCACGAATGTAGTATTCTTCCTTCACATCCGGCACTTCACGCAGCGTGAGGCCGCTGAGTGCACCCAGACGGATCATTCTGCACACATTCGCACGTGTAAGCAGCGGCGGCAGTTCATCCTTCCAAGCAGCGCGCGTAAGCAGGCACAGCCTTGCACAAATAGATTCCATATCCGCCATGCCCGCACGCCCCCTTTCTGTGGATAGAGTGTTTTCATTATATCGCAAAGGATAGCGCATGGCAAGGAAGGATTGAATCCCGAGCTGAAATGGCGTATACTGTAGTAAATAAGCGTTTGCAAAGGAATGATTTCATGACGACATGCTATACAAATGCCCGAGTATTCACCGCAGATGGCCGCAGGGTATCGTGCTTTGCCGTAAGCGACGGCAAATTTGCTTACGTCGGTTCTGTCGATGAAGCAAAAAAGCTGTTTCCGGATGCGCAATGCGTCGATCTGCTTGATCAATTTGTCTGCCCCGGATTCAACGATTCACATATGCATCTGCTGAGCCTGGGCAACATGCTCACCCAGGCTCAGCTTTCCCCTGCGACA
>CAZACE010000083.1:0-6581 GCA_964483255.1 uncultured Oscillospiraceae bacterium | reverse complement strand
AGGAGAGCATGCCGATATCAACACCCGTTTCCGTCGTGAAGATGCTGCTGCCCAGATGGCCGCTGTAGAGGATACCGGCGTCACGAAGCGCCTGACAGGTATCCTCATAGCCCTGCTCGCCGTGATCCATGATGTGGTTATTTTCCAGCGAAACAGCCTCGACGTCGCCCGAGGTGAGCACCTGCACATACTCCGGCGGCGCGGCGAAGGAAAACGAATTCTTCGTCTTGCTCTTCGTGTTGGTCAAGGTGCCCTCGAAATTAACGAGCGTCATGTCGTCGGCCTCGAAGATTGCCCGCGTGTTTTCAAACGGGAAATCAAGGCCCGAAGGCTCGAGTTCCAGCTGCTTGTCAAAGACATTCGTACCGCCCTTGCGCGTGTCGCCGCCAATGGTCACATCGCCCGTGGCGGAGATGGTCACAATCACCGAGCCGTCATCCTGATAGCGCCAGTCGCTGCCGTCCTCACGCTCATACCATGGGCGCGCGGCAAATACAGCATCTTCCCAGGCTTCCGCAGCGGGCGGTTCGCCGCCCTCAAAGAGCGACAGATCCAGCATTTCGCCCACAGCGCATACGGGCAGCAGCAAAAGCAGCAAAAGTGCGCCAAGCAGTCTTGTGTTCATCAAATGGATTCTCCTGTTTATGGGTTCAGATCGTCATCACGGGTTGTTCAGTTTCTCATGGAATTTTGTGCGGTTGCTCTTCCAGCGCACATCCAGCGCCGAGGAATCGCCGACCGTACCATAGGAATATGTGCCCTTTTGCGGTATGGAGAATTCCTCAAAATCCGCGCCGGCGGCAATCAGGCCGTAGCCCTTCGAGATTGCGCCGAGGATATCCATCGCCGACAGGTTCATCTTCATGCCGGAGGATACCTGATTGTACACGCCGACAAGCTCGAGCAGCGACAGATCGCGGCACTTGTCAAAGAGCTGGCTGACCACCTTGCGCTGGCGCTCGGTCCGGCTGAAATCGCCGCCGGAGCCCGTGGCGCGCGTGCGCATATAGGCCAGCGCGATGCGGCCGGTCATATGCGTCATGCCCGGTCCATTGGGCATATTGGGATCCCTGCCCAGCAGAATGCTGCGGATGGCAATATATTCCGCCTCGCTGATCTCAATATCTACGCCGCCCAGCGCATCGATGACGGGCTTCACGTGCTCGAAATTGATGAGCACAGCGCCCTTGATTTCGATATCCAGTTCCCGCTCCAGGCTTGAGATGATTCCATCAAAGCCGAAGTAACGATAGAGCAGATTGGCCTTCGTGTCGTTGCCGTTGGGATTTTTGATCTTGCTGTCGCGCAGCACGGAGGTCATGAGCACGCGGTTATACTTTTCATCCAAAGACACGATCACGATGGTATCCGTGCGCGCGTCCTCGACGATCTCCTCCGCATAGCCATCCTGGCCCAGGAGCAGATAATGCGTCACCTGCGTGTTCTCTTGCGCCGTTTCCTCGCCCATGGCCGCCATGGGCAGCAGCAGGAGCATGAGGCAGAGCAGCGCGGGAATGATGCGTTTGATCATAGATGATAGGCCTCCGGCCGGACGTACTTTTCTAATAGACGAATGCAGCAGGGATTTTCTTCCCGATACCTGCGATTAATTGAACAGCGCGCGCAGCAGCATCGGGCCTTCCGCAAGGAAATCGCCCGTTTCGCGGGCATGCGCCTCGTCAAACTTGCGCGGCTCGCCATGCTCGCGGCTGTCATAAATGGCAAATGGAATGGCATTGCCGTCGTGGCCGCGGGTGGAGAGCAGCGTCGGATGATCCGAGAGGATCAGGATGCGATACTCGGGATCGACCTGCGGCAGACGCTCAAGCAGGGGCTCCACCACGCGGCTGTCCAGCCTACGGATCGCTTCGCACTTGCCCTCGATATCGCCGCCGTGGGCGCACTCATCCGGCGCTTCCACATGGATGCAGCAGAAATCCGCGCCGCCCTCAAGCGCCGTGATCACCGCGTCCACCTTGCCCTCATAGTTGGTATCCAGTTCGGCGTTCGCGCCTTCCACGCGCGGGGTATCCACGCCGCAGAGATTGGCGATGCCCCATACCAGCGGCACGGCGGAAACCGCGCTGCCCTTCTTATGATAAAGCGATTCGAAGGATTCAAGGCCCATCGCCGCGCCCGGCCCCCACGGCCAGATGCAGTTGGCGGCGAGCTTGCCCTCGGCCTTTCGCTTCTGATTGACTGGATGATCGCGCAGGATTTCGAAAGAAACGCGCATGAGCGCCGTCAGCTGAGCGCCCAAAGCACCCTTGGGCATGTAAGGCGCGATCTCGCTGCCCAGGATATTGTGCGGCTCGGTAAAGCGCATCTGGCTTCTGTCCGGCTCGTGCGCCGCGTCGATCACGCCGGTATGGCGGAATGTCGGCGTCACATGGATCGAAAAGCCAATCGCCGCGGCCAGCGCGGCAAAGCGCGGATCTGCGCACAGATCTTCCATCAGGGTGACGGCTTCCTCGCCCTCGATGCTGCCGCCGTTGTGGGAGAGGATCTTCGCAGTATCAAAGCTCTCACCCTCCAGCGCACAGAGATTGACGCGAAGGCTCGTTTCGCCGGGCGCGATCATAACGCCCATGCCCGCCGCCTCCAGAGCCGAGCGGCCGGTATAGCAGGTGCGCGGATCATAGCCGAAGATCGAGAGGATCGCCGTATCGCTGCCGGCGGGCACGCCATGGGGCACGGTCTGGCACATGCCGAGCCTGCCGCCAGCCAGGGTGTTCATATATGGACAGTCGAGATAGGCAAGCGGCGTTTGATTGCCGAGCTTTTCGACCGGTTCGTCTGCAATGCCATCACCGATGATGAGCACATACTTCATAAAATCAGCGCCTCCAGCGCCGCGCACAGCGCGGCATTTTGATCTATTATACCGCAATTTCTAAGAATGTTCAATGCTCTTGCGCGTCGCGCAGGTCATCACGGCGCGCGAAAGTACATAGACTGATATCAACCAAGCGCCATGACAGCTGCTTTTTCGCTCAGCCCTGCAAATAGCAGGCTGTCCCGCGTCCGATGCACGTATTTTCACACCGCAGGCAAAAACCGTATAAACCAGCTTTTCCATGTACATCCTTATATGCAGAAAGCGCCCCTTCTGGGGCTGCGATTCCCCGCCAGATGCGGGAAACGACCCAAGGAGGGAAAGGAAGATGGAATTATCTTCAGCAAGAACAGGCGAAACCGTCGCGAGGCGTCCTGTTCGCGGGCCGCACGGCGGCTGGCAGCAAAGCGAGATTGACGCGCTGAAAACGCGCATCAGCGAGGCGGAGCGCTCTGGCGATTCGCTGCGCAGCGTATTCGATCAGCTCGCCCAGGATCTGGGCAGAAAACCCAACAGCATCCGCAACTATTACTATGCGCAGCTGCGCACGCACGACGATACCGGCATGGGCCGCGCGCTGCCGTTTGAAACCTTCTCCCCGGACGAGGTGGAAAGCCTGATTCGCAGCGTGCTCATCTCCCGCGCGCAGGGCATGAGCGTGCGCGCCTGCGTTCGCAAGCTGTCCGGCGGCGACAAGACGCTGATGCTGCGCTATCAGAACAAGTATCGCTCCACCGTGCGCACGCGCCCGGACCTTGTGCGCAAGGTGATGGACGATCTTTCACAGGAGGGGATGCCCTATGTGAGCCCCTATGCCAGCGAGGAAACGGAGGATGCGCTGGGCCGCATGCAGCGTCAGGCCGAGCGCTCTGGCGATATGCAGCTTGTGCAGCTCTTTTCTTCGCTGGATCACCTGCTCAGCCTCGCGCTCAGCCCCAGAGACGATGCGCCGCTGCAGGAGAGCGACGCACAGCGCAAGGCCGACCGCCTCGGCGCGCAATGCGACATGCTGCGCATTGCGCTGGACGACGAGCAGACCAAACGGGATATTCTCTCCCGCGAAACGGGCGCAATGGTCACGCTGATCAAGGAATACATCGCCCTTGAACCCCGCGAGCGCAGCGCGCATACCGAGCTATTCTGCCGGCAGGCTGCCGAGCGGCTCAGCGCGGTAGAGTGCGCGATGATGGATGACAACTGAAGAATGCCGGACACACGTCCGGTTTTTTGTTGTTTTAAAGCGCATACAGAAAAGCCCGGACGATTCTTCGTCCAGGCTGATTGGCATGCCGGTTTATTCGAAGCAGTAATCCGCTTCTCTTTTTTCTTTCTTCACCGCCGCATACAGGCAGACCATCGTAATCAGCATCAGCACGCCCGCCCAGAACACGCCGTTCCAGTCCGCGCGCGTAAGGCCGAGCACCGTCTGCGGACGGACGCTCATCGCCACCGCTTCGCCCAGCTGCGCCGGCTCATCATCCACGCGCCAGGCCAGCGCTGCACCGAGCATCTGCTGCGTCATGCGCTCCTTGGCAATCTCGGCGCGCACGGGAATCTCGATCACCCGGGTACTCGCGATCACGCCGTCCGGCGTCTGGCGCGCGGCGTCCATGTGCAGATTAAACACCAGCGTGCGTTCCTCGCGATTCATCACCGGCGCAGCAGATCTGTCCTCTACGGGAATCGCCTCGCCCGCGCCCGGCAGCTGACCATCGTCGCCAGCGGCAGGCAGCAGCGCGCCTGCCTCGTTTTCTTCCTCTTCATCCGCAAGCGTCAGGCCCTCCGGCAGCACGCAGGAAAGCTGCACATCCGCCTCGGCCAGGCCGCTGTTGACCACCACGACGCTCAGCAGCGTCTGCTCGCCGGTTTCAAGGCTCTCGCTGCCCGCCATCAGGCGCGCGCTGATCTTCGGACCGCAAACCATGGTGCGCGGCGCGGCTACGTTTTCGCCGTTTGCGCTCACCACGGGCGCAATCAGCCGCTGCGCATCGTTGTCGCCCTCAAGCGCATTCTCGTTCACCGTCGCCGGAAAAACGATTTCCCTGCGCGCAGCCGTATCCTGCGCAGCCGGCACATGCACAACGCCGCAGAGCTTATCCCCCGCCCGTGCAAAACCCTCCGGAAGCTCACCTGCAGTCGCCGTTTCCGGCAGCGTCATTTCCACCGCCATATCCTTGGGCGCATCGCCGGTATTGGTGAATACCAGCCTATAGGCAAAGTTGTCGCCCGGGTTCAGGCGTCCGGCCGTTGTGCCATCCGCCAGCACGCTCATCTCCACCTGCGGCACGCACAGCTGAAGCGGCGCAATCACCCTGTAAAAGCGGCTGCCCATTGCCATTTCGCATTGAATCTGCGCCTGTGTGCTCTCGCCGCCCGCCTCCAGCGTGATCTCGCGTGTGATCACTGTCTCGGACGGGATCATTTCGCCCGTCTCCCCGTCTATGACGGCGGCAGGCAGCACGGCCTCCCACGCAGTTTCACCGTTTGCGACGACATGCTCCGGCAGCGCAAGCGTAAAACTCACCGCCGTCGGGGCCGGCAGCGGATTGCCTGCCGTAATCTCAAGCAGCACGGTCTTTCCTTCTTCCAGGCGCGCGCTCTCCGTCTCTATGCGCAGCGTCAGGTCGCTCTGCGCGGCCATCTGCGCCTGCTGCGCACCCATATGAAGCCCTTCGCCGATGCTCTCGTAAACCTCGGTAAACAGCTCCTCCAGCCCCTGATCAAGGCTCGCCGCAGGTTCTGCCGCCTCCGGCTGAGCCGGATCCTCTGCCTGAGCCAGGCCTGCTGTCGGCATGATCACAAGCAGCAGCGCCAGCAGCATCATGTTCCACTTTCTCACTGGGATCAACCTCCTTGTGCGCTTTATCTTGCCTGTTTTTCCGGCGTTTATACCGTTTATGGGCAACATTTGCGCGCTTGACAAAGCACAGCCATTGCGATAAGGTCAATAGACAATCAGCAATGCCTACCGGAGGATGCGCCAGGCAAGATGAAATCTGTAGCTGCCCCAGTTCGGCAAAGCCGAACCCCCAGACTCCCCATTACGCTTCGCGGCGGTTTTAAGTGTCTATACCAAAACGCCTCCGGCTTTGCCGGAGGCGTTTTCAGATATGATTCTTTTATCAGGCGCGAAGCGAAAAAGGGGGCTGGGAGACCGTAGCCTGTCGCGCCCTGTGGGCGAAACAGGCAGGCGGAGCGTCGGGAATCGCAAGGAGCAGCCTTGAGTTGCGACTATGCGAGTTCCCCGGACTGAAATCCCCCAGGCAGGTCTTAGGGCGGCAGCCCTAACGTCCCTTCGTTACTCCTCGTCGGCAGCGCTCTGGAGCGCTTCCTCGATGGCTTCCCAGACCTCTTCGTTCTCCTCGATGGTTTCCTCTTCGACCTCGAAGACGTCCTCTTCACCCTCGAGCACGAGAATGTCGTCCTCAATAGCATTCTTGGCCTGGATGATCAGCTCCAGGGTATCCACGTCCACGGCGAAGATGGTCTCCGGGGAACCGGAGTGATCCTTGATATAGCGGGCGACATTCGCCGCCTGCTTGCGGTTCATCTTAAAAACAATCGCGCGATGCTCGCTCTTGACGATTTCTTCCATGATGGTTTCTCCTTTATGATCATGATGATGGATTAAGGATAGCACGGCAAATCCTGTCTGTCAAGCGCCGCTCAGCGCATGGCGCGCATAGCGTTGAGCACGCAGATGAGCGCCACGGCCATCAGGAAATTTTCATCGAGCATGCGGCCT
>CAZACE010000082.1:0-6593 GCA_964483255.1 uncultured Oscillospiraceae bacterium | reverse complement strand
GCGCTGGCTATGGAGCCGGAAGTCATGCTCTTTGACGAGCCGACCTCCGCGCTTGACCCGGAAATGGTTGGTGAGGTGCTCGAGGTCATCAAGGGTCTTGCTCAGAACGACATGACCTGCGTCATCGTCACCCACGAGATGGGCTTTGCGCGCGAGGTCTGCAACCGCGTTCTGTTTATGGACGAGGGCGTCATCTGCGAGCAGGGCCATCCGCGCGATCTGTTCGACAATCCGCAGAACCCGCGCACGCGCGATTTCCTGAGCAAGGTTCTGTAAGCGGGCAGCGCGGGAACCTTTGGGCTGCCGCCCAAACCTGCTTGGGGATTTCATTCCCCCTTCTTCTCTTCGCGCATTTGAATTGTTTTTCTGAGAATAGAATGCAATGGAATTGATTCACGTTGTCACTGCTGAGGAGGTCGGGCTCACGCTGCATCAGCTGATGCGAGGGCCGCTGGCGCTCTCGGCCAGGCAGACAAGAAACGCAAAAGCGCAGGGCGCCGTCACGGTTGATGCGGCGCCCTTTTTTTCCAACCAACGGCTGAGCGAAGGCATGGTCGTGCGCATTATTCTGGACGGATATGACGCGCCCGTGCAGGCTAGAGATTCCTCCGTGCCGCCAGAAATCATCTATGAGGATGAAGCCCTGCTGGCCGTATTCAAGCCGGCTCTTTTGCAATGCCACCCTTCCCCCTCCGCGCCGCGCGGCAGCGATACGCTCGAAAGCCGCGTGCAGCGCTATCTGGGCTATGGCGCACATCCCGTGCATAGACTCGACAGCGAGACGACTGGCATCGTGCTCTTTGCCAAGCTGCCCTATGCGCAGGCACATCTGCAGCAGCAGATGCAGGAAGGCAAGTTTACCAAATCCTACAGGGCCTGGGTGCTGGGCTGTCCCGACCCCTGCGAAGGCGAAATCGACGCGCCTATCGCGCGCGAGCATCCCGACAGCTTCACAAGGATCGTCACGCCAGGCGGACAACGCGCCACGAGCCGCTATAAGGCCCTTAGACGCGTTCATCTTGCCAACGGGCAGTTGGTCACCCTGATGCAGCTTTCGCCCGTCACAGGGCGTACACACCAGCTGCGCGTGCATATGACGCACATTGGCTGCCCGCTTCTTGGCGATACGCGTTATCGGACAGAGGAATCCGTTGCGGTATCCCAGGCGCTTGGGCTTAAATATCATCAGCTCTCGGCAGTGTCTCTTTCCTTTTCGCATCCGCTCACGGGAGAAAACATCGAGCTTACGCATCCCGCCAGTTTTGCCTTTGATCCCGATTTGACGCAGAAATCCCGCTGACAATACATACCAAAACGCAGAAGGCGCTTGCATGGGCAAGCGTCTTTTTCTTATATTGCTGAGGTTTTCGTATCTTTGCATATTCCGCTGCCAGAAGATGGAAACGGTTATGTTGCAATAATTGATTCTTCACCTTCGTCATATGTGCAGAAGACGCTCAAGAGCGGCCGCTTGAACGCCTTCGCAACGACGAAGGAGGAATTCCTATGAAGAACAACAACAAGAAAGCGGCTCTTGCCGCGATGATGTGCATGGCGATGGCGGTTCCGTTCGGCGCCGGTGCTGAAAACGAAACCCGCGTGATCACCGCCGGTACGCTGAACCTGCGCGCCGAGGCGAATACCGATTCCGAAATCCTGGGCAAGTATGGCTGGGGCACCGAGGTTGAGGTGCTGGGCTTTGACGGCAACTGGGCCTTCGTGCAGGTTGGCGGCCAGAAGGGCTATATGTACACCCAGTACCTGGGCGCCGAGGGTTCCACGAGCTACACCCGCTACGTGAACACCAATACGCGCGGCCTGAACCTGCGCAAGACCCCGAATGGCGACATTCTGGGCTCTTATCCGCGCGGTACTGCCGTCACCGTGCTCTCTACCGAGGATGGCTGGAGCAAGGTGCAGGTGGGCGATCAGACCGGCTACATGGCCTCTCTGTGGCTCTCCTCCAATAAGCCGAGCAGCTCCACCGGCAGCAGTTCTTCCATCGGCAGCGCTGTGGTGAATAACCCCACCGATACGCAGGTGCTCTTCCTGCGCAGCGAGCCGAGCACGAGCAGCCAGTCTCTGGGCTACTACCGCAACGGCAAGAGCGTTACGCTGCTTGCAAAGCTTGACGGCTGGTACAAGGTGAAGGTTGACGGCCAGACCGGCTACATGATGGCCAAGTTCCTGAATGTGACCGACGAGGTTGCCTCCGGCACTGCCACCGTCTACAACCCCAACGGCAACAGCTACGTCAATTTCCGTAAGAGCGCGAGCCTGAACAGCGCAATCCTCTCCACTGTGCCGGTCGGCACGAAGATTCAGGTGCTCGACAAGGGCACCGACTGGACCAAGACCGAAGTGGACGGCCAGACCGGCTACATCTCCACCTGGTTCCTGAAGTTCTGATTCTCTCCCATTTTCCTTTCTGCTCCTGATCGCCCTTTGAAGGCGGAACATTCCCTCCCACGAAGCCGGAATTTCCGGCTTCGTTTTTTGTATGCATTTCGTCTGTTTAGCGCATGCTAAGCCAAACGAAACGCGGAGGAATATGTATGTCCAGAACAGAAATTGTCAGTGTGCTCGGGCGCGAGGTGCTCGATTCGCGTGGAAACCCGACGGTCGAGGCGGAAGTCCAGCTTGCCTGCGGCGTCACCTGCACGGCCATTGCGCCCAGCGGCGCTTCCACAGGCAAATACGAAGCACTGGAGCTGCGCGACGGCGATATGCAGCTCTACGGCGGCAAGGGTGTGCGCCGCGCCTGCAAGAATGTTTCCACCACCATCGACAAGGCGCTTCGCGGCATGGATGCAGCGGATCTTGGCGCGGTGGACAATGCGCTCATCACGCTGGACGGAACAGACAACAAATCCGTTCTCGGCGCAAATGCGACGCTTGCCGTCTCCATGGCCTGCGCCAAAGCCGCCGCCAGCGCGCAGGGCGTAGCGCTTTTCCGCTTTCTGGGCGGCACACAGGCCGTGACGCTGCCCATGCCGATGATGAACATTATCAACGGCGGCGCACACGCAGACAACAACCTGGACATTCAGGAATTCATGATCGTGCCCAGCGGCGCAGAATCCTTCTGCGGTGCGCTGCGCATGTGCGCAGAGGTGTATCATGCGCTTTCCGCGCTGCTAAAAAAGAAAGCGCTTTCCACAGCTGTGGGCGACGAGGGCGGATTTGCGCCCAATCTCAGCAATGAAACCGAGGCCATCGAACTGATTCTGGAGGCCGTTTCCCGTGCGGGCTATGCGCCGGGAACTGACTTCACCCTGGCGTTGGACGCCGCTTCAAGCGAATGGAAGGACAAGCATGGTTATACCATGCCCAAATCTGCGCGCAGCTACACAGCGCACGAACTCATTGCCCACTGGCAGGCACTGATCGCCAAATATCCCATCCGCTCCATCGAAGACGCCCTGGGCGAGGAGGACTGGCCCGCCTGGCAGGCAGCCACAAAGACGCTGTCAGCCAGCTGCCAGCTCGTTGGCGACGATCTATTCGTCACGAACATCAAGCGTCTGCAGAAGGGCGTCTCCATGGGCTGCGGCAGCGCGATCCTGCTCAAGCCGAACCAGATTGGCACGCTGACGGAGACCATGCACGCCGCGCAGCTCGCCAGGGAAAATGGCTTTAAAACCGTCGTCTCCCATCGCAGCGGAGAGAGCGAGGACACGACGATTGCCGACCTGGCGGTAGCGATCAACGCCGGACAGATTAAAACCGGCGCGCCCTGCCGCAGCGAGCGCGTCGCCAAATACAACCGCCTGCTGCGCATCGAGGATGCGCTGGGCAGCGCCGCGGCCTTTGGCCGGATCCGCGCATGATCTATGCCCTCATAAGCGGCATATGTGTCTGCCTGGGTATGGGCAGCGGGACGGGCGCTGCCACGCTGCTGCGACCGCTGCTGGACGCCGTATCGCCGCTGGAACCCGCTTCTGTGGCAATCCTGTGCACAGCTGCTGCGCTCGGTGCAGCCCTCGTCGGCGCGTTCTTTGCGCTGAACCAGCCGATTGCGCTGCATCAGGATGAACTGCTCTTCATCGCCATTGGCGCACTGCTGGGCGGCGCTTTGGGCGAGCTGATCAGCGCGCGTTTTTTTACGATGCTGCCCGTTCGCGGCGCGCTGCTTCTGCAAAATGCGCTGCTCTTTACCGTGCTTGCGCTCCCTGCGCTCTATTTCTCCCGGCTTTCACGTACCATACCCCCGCTCTCTATCACGCGCATGGCTTCCCTTCCGGTTGCGCTGCTGCTGGGCATCGCCGCGTCGTTTCTCTCCTTCGGCGCTGTGCCGCTGTCTCTGATGGCGTATCATCTGCTCTTTGACGCTGATGAAGATGAGGCGTCTATTGCCGCACTAGCGATTGCGATGTGCGCCATGGCCGGCAAGCTGATTGTGCTGCTGATTCGCCTGAGGCTGAGTATTCCCAACGCAGACGTGCTGGTATGGCTGCTGCCCGGCACGCTGCTAGGCGCACTTGCCGCCATGATACCCGGCGTGCAGCGGGCGCTTCGCGGCACGGGAGAGACGCTCATCAGGCTTTCGCTTTTTACGGCGATGATCAACATCATGGCTGCATTCGCATAATCACCTGTACAAAAAACCGGCTTCCCATCGGAAACCGGCTTTTGTTATTCTCTTGAAAGCATGAAATCCGTCAGCGCCTCTTCCAGATCCGCAATCGTCAGCAAAGTGTTCACCTTCGTGCGGATCTTTGCCGCATCGCGCATGCCCTTTACATAGCAGACCACATGACGGCGCATTTCGCGCACGGCAACAGACTCGCCCTTCATATCGGCGAGCATGCGCACGTGGCGCAAAAGCACCTCCAGCTTTTCCCTTGCCGGGATCACACGCACCGGCTTTCCAGCCAGTCCATCCCGGATCTGCTCAAAGATCCAGGGATTGCCCTGCGCCGCGCGGCCGATCGCCACGCCGTCGCATCCGGTCTCCTCCATCATGCGCATCGCATCCTGCCAGGAGCAGACGTCGCCGTTGCCCACGACGGGAATGCCTACGCGCTGCTTGAGCTTGCCGATGGCGCTCCAATCGGCATGACCCTCGTAATACTGGCTGCGCGTGCGCGCATGCAGCGTAATCATCGAAACGCCTGCGCGCTCGAGCATCGGGCCCAGTTCCAGATAGGTTTCGCTGCCTTGCTCAAAGCCCAGGCGCATCTTGACCGTCACCGGCACATGGGACGCTGCTGAGACCTCGCGCACAATATCCGCGGCAAGCTCGGGACTCTTCATCAGCGCACTGCCCTCGCCGTTGCCCACAATCTTGGGCACGGGACAGCCCATGTTGATATCCAGCATGGCAAAGCGGCGATCCCGCGTGAGCTCCTCCGCAGCACGCGCCATGATGTCCGGCTCGTGGCCAAAGAGCTGCAGGATCACAGCGCCCTCTTCCTCAGGCGCAACGGCCAGCAGTTCCCGCGAGGCCCTGTTATCCTTTGGCGCAAGCACATAGCCCTTCGCGCTCACCATTTCACTGACCGCCATCGGGCAGCCCATCTCATGGCAGAGCACGCGAAAGGGCATATCCGTCACGCCGGCCATCGGCGCAAGCATCGCGCCCTGTTTCAGAAAATCAAAATTCGTCATTGCTCAATCTGCTCAATCAGCTGCAGGTTGGAAATCATCCATCGGCCTGCCGTGCGCGTGAGCGTCACGCGATAGCGCGACGTCGTCCATTCCGGCGGGGAAAGCCTCGCCTCGCCGCCCGCAGCCAGGGCAGCCTCGCGCCGCGAGGAGCGGATCGTGCCGTCGATTGCCGGAATGCTTTCGACAATCTCGGCGCGGGCGACATTCTCCCACGGCCAGGACCACACGGACACCATCTTGACGCGATGATCAAAACCACGGATCTCATAATCCCTGTACGGCGAAGCATCGCTCAGGCCCACCTGCAGAACAGGATCCTGGCTGATGAACTCCTGGCGGAAGTACTTCGTCAGATCCGTCTGTTCCTCATTCATGAGCACGACGGCGGCGCGCGCGCTCAAACCATCGTCGATCAGCACCCAGATGTTGGCGGTGTTCATCGCCAGATAGAACGAGATGATCAGCAGCGCGCTGATGAGCGTAAGAAAAAACAGGCGCGAGGCAATAAAGCTCAGAAAACGCTTGAGTATTCTCACAAAATGCACCTCCCCGGCATGCTGCTGCCCTTTCCTGATAATTGATTACGCTGCTTAGAAAATCGCATCGACGAACGCAGATGCATCAAAGGCCTGCAAATCCTCAATGCCCTCACCCACGCCGATATAGAGCACGGGGAGTTTCAGCTCTTCCATGATCGCCACGGCGATACCGCCCTTGGCAGTGCCGTCAAGCTTGGTGAGCACAATGCCGGAAACATCCGCCACAGAAGCAAACTCGCGCGCCTGCTGCAGGCCGTTCTGGCCGGTGGTGGCGTCGATGACCAGCAGGGTGCGCACCTCCGCACCCTCATACTCGCGCTGGATGATGCGGGAAATCTTGCGAAGCTCCTCCATGAGGTTCTTCTTGTTGTGCAGGCGGCCCGCGGTATCGACGATCAGCAGATCCGCTTCGGTCGCTTTCGCCTTCTGGATGCCGTCAAAGAC
>CAZACE010000081.1:1972-6608 GCA_964483255.1 uncultured Oscillospiraceae bacterium | reverse complement strand
CGTTCGTATTCTTCCGTCGTGATGGGCAGAATGGTGCCATGCTTGAAACCATAGGGGAAAGAGAATGTGGAATCGGTCTGTTCTGCGCCGCTGTCCGCGCGGGCGGCGGCGCAGCGCACAAAGCAGCCGGAGGCAAGGCTGTCTGCGATATAGGGAATATAGCCCTGGCCTCTGCCGCGCACGCCGTAATAATCGATGAACAGACACCAGCGGCCGTCCTCAAGGCGCACGGCTGTCGGCGCTTCATACAGCCCGCTCTGGCAGCTTGCCATGCTCTCGTCAAATGCTTCGACGCGCTCAAAAGGCCCGGTGATGCTTTCACTGCGAAGCAGAATGAGCTTTTCGGGATTTCCCTCGCTCTTGACGAATAGATAATACCGACCGTCCTCTTCGTACATGGCCGAATCGATCACGCCGCTGTCCGCTTTTCGATACAGAAGCTCGGGCTTTGTGAAGGTGACAAAGTCCTTCGTGCGGCAGAAGTAGATGGCCTTGGGTCCATAGCCGTTTTCCTGATGGGAGGAGGACCAGTGGAGCACATAGTTGTCCTGTGCGGAATCATAGATGATATCGGGCGCCCAGAGGCAGCCGAATTCTGCTGAACCGATGGGAAGCAGCCGCTGCTCGCTCCAGTGGATGAGATCCTCGGATTCCCAATGGGAGAGATGCTTGCTGCCGTTTCGGCTGATGGCGTCCCAAGAATGGTGGAATTCGTTTCTCATGCCATAGGAGAGACTCAGATCTGTGGCGATGATGTGAAATTTGCCGGTGCCTTTGCAGCGGCAGATCGTGAAATCGCGCGCGCCGCGGCTGCCGTAATATGTCCAGAGCACGGGCAGTCCCTGATTGACGCTTTCCCAGTGGAAGCCGTCCCGGCTCAGGGCAAAATGCACCTGCTCGCCGTCGGGCGTAGTTTTCTCCCGGAAATGAACAAACAGATAGGCGGTCATGGAGGCGCTCCTTTCCTGCGAAGGCATGTTGGTGATTCTAGCCTATCACAGATGGCCGGTGATGGCAAGCTAAGCGACTCAGTGCGCAGAATAAAACGACGATTTCCAAAGGGAACCGTCGTTTTATACATTATCTCAGGCTGAATGCCGAATGATCGTGCACATACTCCGGGAGCTCCTCAAAGCCCTCGTAGCTCTCGCAGTCGCAGCCGACGTAATCGGCGTTGATGAAACCGGAGTTTACGGCATAGCCGTTTTCATAGATGCGGATGTTGGCGTAGTATTTGTTCTTGTAGGTGACCACATCGACCAGCTGGAACTCGGTATCCGGGCCGACCTTGCCGTCTGTGCCGAAGGGATAATAGGCGACGCGGCTTTTGCCCTTGGCGGGCGTATCCCACAGGGTTACGCGCACGCCGTAGCAATGCACATGGCCGTATTCCTCGCAGCCCTCGTCCGTGCAGGCGGCGGGGATGATGCCATCCCATTCATCCGTATAGGCGTAGACATGCCTGGCATAAAGGTGCTCGGCGGCTTTCTTGCTGCCCAGCGCCGCGCAGACGGGCGCTTTGTCCGCTAAAGCGGGCACGGACAGAAGCAGCAGGCAAAGAGCAAGGACAGCGGCAAAACGGGTCTTCATCATGGAATCCTCCTGATAGGTACGACTTGCTATACGCATTATAGCACAGAATGCGCCGGTATGCGGCCCGATTTTCAGACCGGAGAATCCGGCTTTGCAATGGCGGCGTTGATGAGCAGCGTACCTGCGCAGGCGCAATGCGTCCCAGAACCAGATAATACAGCGATGGATACAGGAAGGCATAGGTGACCGTCTGCAGCAGCTCAATGTGATGCATGAATATCCTCCGGAAATCCGATGGTGATGGGGTTATGCCTTCGGCGTTTTATACAGAAGGAGCTCCGGCTGTTCATTGGTTGGAGTCTGCGCAAATTGCGCATCTGCAGCTGGCAGCGAAGTGCTCTGGCAGTTTCCTGTGTGCGAGGTGGGAGTTGTCAATCATTATAGGATACGGCGCACCGGTTTGCAACGATGAAGATGCGATTTTCGCAAAGGAAGTGCGAAGCAGTGATCCGGCGTGAAGGAATAAACCCGATTGATCCCGAAATAAACGGAATTAGCCATTTGCCTGACCGATAATGATATACACAGCGAGAGAAAAGCTGTAGCAGAACAAGTTTTTAATCGGTGAATTGCCTGTGTCGAGCTGCCCGCTTTGTCTGGCTGACCGGATGTGAACAAACGACGAGGAGGATACACGCATGAAGGATTACCGACCCGGATATCACTATCTGCCCAGAAAGAACTGGATCAATGATCCGTGCGGTCTGATTCAGGTTCAGGGCGTCTATCATATGTATCACCAGTATAACCCGAACGGCGATCAGTGGGGCGATATGCACTGGGGCCATGCGACGAGCACGGATCTGGTGAACTGGAAGGAGCAGGAGATTGCGCTCTTCCCGGATGCGGCAAACGGTGAAGAGCATTGCTTCACCGGCTGCGCCTATGTTCTGCCGGATGGCCGCGTGGCGTTTTACTATACCAGTATCGCGCACGACCGTGATCCGGAGCAGTGGATCGCGTATGCTGCGGACGATTCGCTTTGCAGGCTCATGCAGACGAGGGAAGGCGCAATGACGATGTCCATGCATGGCATGGCATTTAAGGAATGGCGTGATCCCTGCGTGCTGCCCTATCAAAACGGCTATCTGATGGTTACTTGCAGCCATCTGGGCAAGGATGGCGGCGCTGCGCTGCTGTATACCAGCGAGGACGGCGTACATTTCAGGTATCACAGCGTGCTGGCCAATGGCGAGAATCAGGACGAGCTCGCCTGGGAATGTACGAACTTCCTGAAGGTCGGCGATAAATATGTGCTGCTGTATTCGCCGTATCGCCAGCCGCTGTATATTGTAGGTACACTGACGGAGGATCTGCATTTCATCCCGGAGGCGCGCGGTGTTGTGGATGAGAGCGGCCGCGAGGGCTTCTATGCGCCGCAGACCTTTGAGGATGAGCAGGGCCGCCAGGTGATCATCGGCTGGATGACTGATCATTCCCGCGGCGATTGGGACGGCATCAAGGGCTGGTCAGGCTGTATGAGCTTGCCGCGCGAGGTGTATCTGGAAAATGGCGTACTTAAAATGCGCGTGCTGCCGGAAGTTGAAAAGCTGGTCGCTTCCTGTGAAAAGGGCGAGCTGCCGGTAAAGGCGCGCAAGGCCGCCGATCAGTACCGCCTGATCGTGGATGCTGAGCTTGAAGCGGATGGCTGCATCGCCTGCGAGGTGCTCGCCACGCCGGACGGGGAAGAGAAGACCATCGTAAAGCTCTTTGGCAATGGCCGCCTCGTGCTTGATCGAACCTTCGCCTCGAAGCATCCGACGCATAAGGGCATGCTCGAACGCCGCATTTCCATGCCGCAGGGCAAGGCGCATCTGGAAATCTACGTCGATCATTCCGTGATCGAAATTGGCGGAAACGGCGAGTGGATTTCCTCGCGCGTGTATCCCTCCCGCGAGGATGCGCTGGAGCTGAATGTGCACATCGATGGGGGAAAGGGCAGCTATGCGCTCTCCCGGATGAACAATTGCGAAAAGGAATAAGGAGGCTGTTTTATGGAATATGACGTCGTCGCTTTGGGCGAACTGCTGATCGATTTTACGCCCGGCGCAATCAGCGATCAGGGCAACCCGACCTTTGAGGCGAACCCCGGCGGCGCGCCGTGCAACGTGCTGTCCATGCTGGGCCGCTTTGGCCATAAGACCGCCTTCATCGGCAAGGTGGGTGAGGATATGTTCGGCCGCATGCTGGCAAATGCCATCGCTGAATGCGGCATCAGCGCACAGGGTCTGCGCTTTGATCCGGATGTGAATACCACGCTGGCCTTTGTTCAGAAGCTGGAAAATGGCGATCGAGATTTTTCCTTCTACCGCAAGCCCGGCGCAGATATGATGCTGCGCGAAGACGAGGTCAGCGAGGAGCTGATTGCCGGGGCGAAGATCTTCCATTTCGGCACGCTCTCCATGACCCATCCCGGCGTTGAGGCGGCGACCCGCCGCGCGATTGAGTATGCCGAAAAGCATGGCGTGCTGCGCTCCTTTGATCCGAACCTGCGCGAGCCGCTGTGGAAGGAGCTGGAGGACGCCCGGCGCGCGATCCGCTATGGCCTTGCGCACTGCGACGTGCTCAAGATCTCCGACAATGAGATTCAGTGGCTGACGGGCGAGGAGGACTTTACTGCGGGCGTGAGCGCTCTGCGCGCGGAGTTTGATATTCCGCTGATCCTTGTCTCCATGGGCCCGGACGGCAGCCGCGCGTATACGAAGGATCTGATGGTCGAGGCCGGCGCGCGCCTGAACCCCAATACCATCGAGACCACCGGCGCGGGCGATACCTTCTGCGCCTGCGTGCTGCATGATGTGCTGGAAAACGGCATGGAGACGTTCACCAGGGAGCGCCTGGAGCGCATGCTGAGCCTGGCCAATGCCGCTGCTTCCATCGTCACCACCCGACGCGGCGCGCTGCGCGTGATGCCCACGCCCGAGGAGATTGAGGCGATTCTCTGATGCGTTTTTTGCTGTCATGCGCATCCGCAGCGCCGGGCTTTGATCATGAAGGAAAAGCCTGAGAGGCGACGAATTATAGCATAAAGCAATAGGGGCGC
>CAZACE010000081.1:0-1872 GCA_964483255.1 uncultured Oscillospiraceae bacterium | reverse complement strand
CGGCTTTACATGCTGAAACGAAGGGAGAATATGACCATGCAACAGCTGCAATTCCATGAGAATATCAAGACGCTGCATGTGGGCACGATGCCCAATCATGCATACTTTATCCCGCACAGCAGCAGGGAAAGCGCGCTGACCCTGCGCCGCACGCAGTCGGATCGTTTCCTGCTGCTGAGCGGTCAGTGGGATTTCACCTATTATTCCAGCGTCCTGGATCTGCCCGGGGATTTTCTGAGCCTCCCCGCCGAAGGAAAGATCCCCGTTCCCGCTGTGTGGCAGTATCATGGCTATGACAGCCATCAGTATACCAACGTGCTCTTCCCGATTCCCTTTGATCCGCCTTATGTGCCGGCAGAAAATCCCTGCGGCCTGTATTCCCGCCGATTTGCTTATCAGAAGGCACAAGGACAGCGTCAGACGCTGTGCTTTGAGGGTGTGGACAGCTGCCAGTATGTCTGGCTGAACGGAAGGTTTGTGGGCTACAGCCAAGTATCCCACAGCACGTCGGAATTCGATATTACGGATTTCGTGCAGGATGGCGAAAACGAGCTGAAGGTGCTGGTGCTCAAGTGGTGCGACGGCACGTACTTTGAGGATCAGGATAAATTCCGCATGAGAGGCATTTTCCGCGACGTCTATGTGCTCACCCGAGAGCAGGAGCATCTCTTTGATTATACCGTGCAGACGATCCTGACAGATGATTGCAAGCAGGCGGAGATCCGCGCGGCGTTTGAGGTATCCGGCGCGGCTGAGATCGCCTGCGAGCTGCTGGACGCCAGGGGCAATACCCTCTTTGCGGGCAAGGCGGAAAACGGCCTGTTTGCCTGCACGCTGGAAAGCCCCGCGCTTTGGAGCGCGGAATCCCCGTATCTGTATACGCTGGTGATCCGCTGCGGCGAGGAATGGATCGCGGATGAAGTGGGTGTTCGCGATGTGCGCGTTGAAAACGGCGTGGTCATGCTCAACGGCCAGAACATCAAATTCCGCGGCGTGAACCGCCACGACAGCGATCCCTATGTGGGCCCTGCCGTGGGCGAAAAGGAAATGCTTCGCGACCTTGAGGTCATGAAGCTGCACAACGTCAATGCCATCCGCACCAGCCATTACCCCAATGCGCCGGAATTTGTGCGCCTGTGCGACCGCTACGGTTTCTATGTCATCGATGAATCTGACATTGAATGCCACGGCGTGGTGCTCAAGGACGGCGGCTGGAAGGGCAATTATGACTATCTGGCCAATGATCCGGCCTATGCCGAGTGCTTTATGGACCGCGTGCAGCGCTGCGTCATCCGCGATAAGAACCGTCCCTGCGTGGTTATGTGGTCCATGGGCAACGAATCCGGCCACGGCGTATGCATGGACAAGTGCATCGAATGGACGAAGAAATACGATCCGACCCGCCTGACGCATTACGAGCGCGCGTCCTTCCCGCCGAAGGGCATGGCGTTCAATGAGGAATATCTGGATACCTACAGCCGCATGTATGCCTCCATCAAGGCAATCGACCAGTATTTTGAGCAGCAGAAGACCGGTGTGCCGGTCGTGGGCGGCGAGCGTGCGGATTACGTCGCGCCTGCCGTGCTGCATAAGCCCTATGTGCTGTGCGAATATTGCCATGCGATGGGCAACGGCCCCGGAGATCTGGAGGATTATTTCCAGTGCATCGAGCGCCATCCGGGTCACAGCGGCGGCTTCATCTGGGAGTGGTGCGATCACGCGATCTATATGGGCAAGACGACCGATGGACGCGATAAGTTCTTCTACGGCGGCGACTTCGGCGAGTTCCCCAACGACGGCAACTTTTGCATGGACGGCCTGGTTTATCCGGATCGCACGCCGCATACCGGTCTCCTGGAATTCAAGAACGTC
>CAZACE010000080.1:0-6617 GCA_964483255.1 uncultured Oscillospiraceae bacterium | reverse complement strand
ATCTGCACGCGCAGCTTGGCGTCCAGATTGGAAAGCGGCTCGTCCATCAGCAGCACGCTCGGCTCAATGACGAATGCACGCGCGAGCGCCACGCGCTGCTGCTGGCCGCCGGAGAGCTCAGACGGCTTGCGCTTTGCAAGCGGCAGAATCTGCACCAGATCCAGCGCTTCCTTCACACGCCTGTCAATCTCGCTCTTGGGCGTCTTGCGCGCCTTGAGGCCATAGGCGACGTTCTCCTCCACAGTCAGATGCGGAAAGATCGCATAATTCTGAAAAACCATGCCGATGTCGCGCTTGTGCGCGGGCACGTCGTTGATACGGTTCTCTCCGAAGTAGAAATCGCCGCCCTCGATGGAGTTGAAGCCGGCGATCATGCGCAGCAGCGTCGTCTTGCCGCAGCCGGACGGGCCCAGCAGGGTGAAAAATTCGCCCTGCTCAATATTCAGGGAGACGTCGTGCAGCGCGGTGAAATCGCCGTAGCGCTTGACGGCATTCTTGATGATGACTTCGTTGCTCATAATTTTCGTTCCTCATTTCTCCATGGGCGGAAATCATTTGAATGAAAGAAGGGGACACCGAGTGTCCCACGACACTGGGCGTCCCCCGGTCAATTATTCATGTCTTGGCACAATCGCTGCCATTGAGCGCTTTCGGTTACTCCTCAGCCTCGATGGTCAGATCGTTCCACTTCTCCACGATCGCAGCCTTCTGAGTCGCGGCATAGGCGAAGTCATAGTCGCCAAGATCCAGAGTTTCCAGACCGACGAGGCCCTTGGGCGCGAGGTCGGCGCGAACCGGGCGGCGAGCCCAATCCTGATTCTGGGCAGTCTGGCACTCCAGGCCGGTGACGTAATCGATGAACAGCTTCGCGTTCTCCGGGTTCGGGCAGTTCTTCACCAGCGCAACGCCATCCGGCACAGCAGAGTTCTTTTCCGGATAGATGTAGCCGATATTCGGGTTGTCGTTGTACAGGACAGCAGACTTCTCGATGGTCACGCCAATGGCATATTCGCCGGAAGCGACGAGCTTATGGCAGTTGCCGGAGGAATCCTGCACCTTGCCGTCCAGGTTCTTGATGAAGTTAAAGACCATATCCCAGCCCTCGTCAATGGTGGGCTTAGAGAAGAGCATGGTGCAAAGCTGGGTATAGGCAGAACCGGACTTCGCCGGAGAGGCGTAAGCAATCTTGCCCTTGAGATTCTCGTTGCACAGGTCGTCCCAGGTCTTGGGCACGTCCTTCTCGTCGATCAGGGTCTTATTGTAGATAATGACCATCGGCAGCGGAGATTCGCCGATCCACAGGTCGTCAGCGGCCTTGTAGGCTTCGCCGATCACATCATCATTGGCGCAGACATACGGCTCGAAATAATCGACGTAGCCCGCCAGCGTATCCGCGCCGCCGCCCCAAAGGACGTCGCCCTGCGGATTTTCGCTCTCAGCGACGATACGCTGGCACAGCTCGCCCGTGCCGGCCGCGATAACCTGCACGTCGATATCCGGATACGCAGCCTGGAACATCGCCACACCGGCATTAAGCGGATCCGCGTCATGCGGAGAATATACGACGAGGCTGCCGGCGGCCACGGCGGACGCAGCGGTCATGAGCATCATCGCAGCGAGGACAAGCGCGAAAAACTTTTTCATGGATATATCCTCCTTTTTTATCGGAAACCTCTTCTTTCGGTCGTCAAGAAGCTTCCATATACTATTTTTATTTTACGGCAACCCATACAGATATGTCAAGCTTTTTACAGCAATCTGTGACAATTCATTGACAATCCGTCAATAAACTGTACTATACTGCGTTCTGTTTGATTGCCCGTTGCAAACTGCGCGTTTTATGGTATCATAGATTAAGGATTCAAAATATACAGTCCTGCCTCGCGCAGGAGAAACGAGGCATTATGTCTTTTCTTTATCTGCTCGAGTCCATCCGCAATCCGGTGCTTGACGCTCTCTTCCAATTCCTCACCACATTCGGCGAGGAAACGCTCTTTATCATCGTCGGATTGCTGTTTTTCTGGTGCGTGGATAAATTCGAGGGATTCTTCCTGCTGTGCATCGGTCTGATGGGCACGGTGATCAATCAGTTTTTAAAGCTCTTCTTCCGCATACCCCGCCCCTGGGTTCGCGATCCGGGTTTCACAATTGTGGAAAGTGCCAGAGAGGCCGCCACGGGCTATTCCTTCCCCAGCGGCCATACGCAGACGAGCGTTGGCGTATACGGCGGCATCGCAAAATGGACGGGCAAGAGCCTGCTTTCCCTGCTCTGCATTGGGCTGTGCGTGCTTGTGCCGCTTTCGCGCATGTATCTGGGTGTGCATACCCCGGCGGATGTAGGCGTGTCCATCGCAGTAGCGCTTGCGCTCATCTTCGTGCTGTATCCCATCATCCGCAAGGGCTGCGAAGATACGAGAATCATGCGACCGCTTTTTGCGATCATGCTGCTGCTTTCCCTGGGCAATCTGGCGTTTGTGCATCTGTATCCCTTCCCGGCAGACGTCGACGCAGACAACCTCGCCCACGGCTTGAAGAATGCCCATACCATGTTCGGCTGCATCGCAGGCGTGTGGCTTGCCTGGGAAACCGACCGGAAGTACATCCACTTTGAAACACAGGCGCCGCTTGGTGCGCAGGCCGTCAAGCTGATCCTCGGCTTTGCCATTCTGCTTGGCATCAAGGCCGGGCTCAAAGCGCCGCTCTACGCCATCACCGGCGGTCACTACATCGCCGATTTCGTCCGCTATTTCCTGATGGTCGCCTTTGCCGGCTGCCTCTGGCCGCTGACATTCCCCTTCTGGACGAGGAAATTCACGAAATAATACGTATACAGAAAGCGATATAAGGATTCACCGGGCTGCCGCCCGGATCTGCCTGGGGATGCAATCCCCAGACCCCTTCTTCGCTTCGCGCATATCGATGATGCTTACCATAAGAGCAGACAAGCGCCGCAGGATTTTTCCTACGGCGCTATTTATGTGTCAAATGAACTTTTTAAGCAAGCCGCTTCGCGTCATCGGCATGAGGATCATGCCGCTCAGGCACGCGCCAACAACCGTGGAGATAAGGAACGGCACGACATACGCATAAAATGCTACAGCACCCGCATCCACGCCCATGAACGCGACGGCGATAGGATACGCCAGCAAACCGCCGATGAGCCCCGTGCCGATAATCTCGCCCAGTACAGCAAGGCTGAGCTTATGCGCTCTGCGATATATGATGCCGCAAAGCACAGCGCCGCACATGCTGCCCGGGAAGGCCAGCAGGCTGCCAAGGCCGAGAAGATTGCGGATCAGGCTCGCCGCAAAGGCTGCTCCAAACGCATACCACGGTCCGAGCACCACGCCCGCCAGGACGTTCACCATGTGCTGTACGGGCGCGCACTTGCTGGAAAGAACGGGAAAGGACAGCGTGCTGCCCACGACAGCGACGGTGCAAAGGACGCCCGCAAGCGCAAGGCGGAGGGTCTTGTTTCTTTCATTCATTGGTTATTCTCCTCTCAGATGACAGAAGGCCGCATGTATACAGACAGCCCCCAAGTTGGATTTGAGGCAGCGGACGCAGTTTGTCCGCTGTGCGGTCGAGACTCACTGGCCTCCTCTCACGCCGGAACACGGCTTCCCATCGCTGTCAGTACGCATCACAGGGCGCTCCCCCTCTGAAGGACCCTACCGCCGGGCAGGCACTTCTCCTTTCCGTTTCTTCTATGCGTATCGCCCATTTGAGGGCGCAGCATCACCTGATTCTATACATATGATCCAGCGGACCGCTGCCGCTTCCCAGATCAAGCCCCGCGCGCAGCGCATCGCTGATATAGTCTTTCGCGCGTACAATCGCATCCTCCAGCGTATAGCCGAGCGCAAGGTTTGCTGCTATCGCGCTGGAGAGCGTGCAGCCCGTTCCATGCGTATTGGGATTGTCGATTCGCTCGCCATTAAACCAGCGCAGCCGCCCATCCCGGCAGAGCAAATCGCTCGCCTCATTGACCTGATGCCCGCCCTTGAGCAAAACGGCGCAGCCGCACCTGCGCGCGATCTTCTTTGCCGCACATTCCATATCCGCTCTGCTTTTGATTTCCATACAGGAAAGCGTCATCGCCTCCGGAATATTGGGCGTGACCAACGCCGCCAGCGGAAGAAGCCTGCTTTTGAGCAGCCCAACGGCGCTTTCTTCCAGCAGCCTCGAACCGCTGGTCGCAATCATCACCGGATCGACAACGACATTCTTTGCGCCATAATGCATAAGCCGCTCAGAAATCACATCGATCAGCGCACCGCTTGCCACCATACCAGTCTTTACGGCATCCGGACGAATATCCGAAAAGACGCTGTCGATCTGGCTGCGAAGAAACGCAGGCGTCACCTCGGCAATTGCACAGACACCCGTCGTGTTCTGTGCTGTCAGCGCGGTGATGGCGCTCATGGCGTATACTCCATGCGCACTCATGGTTTTGATATCCGCCTGAATGCCTGCTCCACCGCTTGAGTCGCTGCCCGCGATGGTCAGCGCCGTCTTCACATTCCGCATGCAT
This sequence comes from uncultured Oscillospiraceae bacterium, assembly GCA_964483255.1. Lineage (GTDB taxonomy): Bacteria > Bacillota > Clostridia > Christensenellales > Aristaeellaceae > Ventricola. Next base: position 2,083 of record CAZACE010000080.1, on the reverse strand, counting down.
ACGCCTCCTTATTCCGTGATGATTCCGTCAATCTGCGCACGCAGAAACCTGCATTCGCTTTCAATGTCTCTCTGTGCAAAGATAGCCGAGACCACCGCCGCTCCGGCAACGCCCGAGCCGGCAAGCCGGCCGATATTATGCCGGTCAATGCCGCCGATGGCCACGACTGGAATCGAAACGCTTTGCACAATTTGCGCAAGGAGTTCCATGCTCATCGGCTTTGCATCCAGTTTCGTCTTTGTACCGAAGACAGCGCCGCTGCCCAGATAATCCGCACCTGCCGCCTGAGCCGCCTGTGCCTGTGCAATCGTCTTCGCTGTTGCGCCGATGATGAGCTTCTTCCCCGTTTTTTCCGCTTTTCTGCGGATCTTAGAAACAGTCATGTCGCTGCTGCCCACATGCACACCGTCCGCGCCGCAGGATAATGCGATCTCCACGTCGTCATTGATGATCAGCGGCACGCGATATCGGCTGCACAGCGCGCGCATACGCACAGCCTCTTCATAAAAAGCATCCCGCGGCAATTCCTTCTCCCGCAGCTGCACGCAGGTTGCGCCGCCGAGAATCGCAAGCTCTACCTGCTCACAAAGCGTCTTATCCTTCGTCCATCGGCTGTCGGTCACGGCATAGAGCCGCAGCATGCTGCGCGCAAATTCAGACCTCATATCTCGCGCCCTCCTCAAGCATTTTTCCTGTCATGTGATATGCCGCGTCGATGATATATCCCCGGCAGGCTGCGTTTCCATCCATATTCGTCATGCGCATACTGCCGATTTCGGCGCACAGGCCCATCATGCATGTTCCCGCGATTGCCGCATCAAAGAGACGACCGGGATTGGCCGCCGCGAACGCGCCCAGCAGTGCCGTCAGCTGGCAGCCCGCTCCGGTGATGCTGCGCTGAATCGGATGCCCATTATGCACCCGGCCAAGTCTCAAGCCGTCGGTCACAATATCCGTTTCCCCTGTCATCACGACGATCGTGCCCGTCTTGGCAGCAAGCTGCTTTGCCGTGTCTATCGCACAGTCTGCTTTGTCTTCCGCCTCCAGGCCGCATGCGTCGGTGCTTTCCCCGGCCAGCACAAGGATTTCCGACGCATTGCCCCGGATCACTGAAACCGCGCCGGACTTAAGCAATTCTTTTGCAGCCTTCAGCCGCAGTGAAGAGATCGTCACACCCACAGGATCAAGGATCACAGGAATTCTCCGCCGCTTCGCAGCCTGCGCACTCAGGCGCATCGCCTCAATCCGCCTCTCGCCCGGCGTCCCCAGGCTCAGCGTCAGCGCCGCGCAGTTTTCCGTGATCTCCTGTGATTCCATGGGATCATCCGCCATGATCGGCGAAGCGCCCACGGCAAGCAGCAGGTTTGCGCAATCGCCGGCCGTTACGAAATTGGCCATGCAGTGCACCAGCGGCGTATCTCTGCGTATGTTTTCCAGCCATTCTCCCAGCATATTTCTTCCCCACAGCCTTTCGATAAACAGAAAAAGAGCGTCTCCACCGATGGGAAACGCCCTGTAAAATACACAACTGCTGTATGCTTCCTACGGCGGCATTATCCGCATCAGGTTTAAGGGTCGAAGGACAAACCTTCCTCTCAGCCTGCTGATTGCAAGCTCCCCTGATATGTGATTATAGATGAATTATAGCACGTAATCTGCGCTGCGTCAAACCCTATTCTCCGTTTACCACTTGTTTTCAACCTTCTCGGCAAAACCCATCAGATCGCGAATGTGAAGCTTCGTGCCATCGTCGAGGATCGCCGTGCCGTTGAATTTTCCAAAGACCTGGTTCTGATCGCTCTTGATCAGCCCGACATCCGTGCAGGAAGCGCGGTTGATTACGGGAGCAAAGTCCATCTCAAACCTGCCGTCGTCGCTGGTAAACGTCCACGGCGCAAGGTAATCCTCTTTGCCGTCCTTCATGGGGATGTTGAACGAAACCTTGGAGAGCTTATGCGACTTGCCCGCGTAGAAGAGCATATTCTCGCTGGCGGCGGAGGTATCGCCGAAGCCGTAGCCGATGTTAAAGCCGAAGTCCTCACCATCACAAAGCCCGGAGGCACTGCCCCAGTACCAGGTGTTG
>CAZACE010000079.1:0-6620 GCA_964483255.1 uncultured Oscillospiraceae bacterium | reverse complement strand
AGACCCCATTATCGCTTCGCGGCTGTAATCAGCCGCCGCGAAGCGAAGAGGGGAGTTTGAGGGTTCAGCTTTGCTGAACTGCCCTGATCGACGAGCGTCGGGCGAGGAGACGAAAGTCCCTCAGGCAGCCCTAACGTTCTTTAGTCCTGCAGATGCGCGCCCTTCTTCTCGGCCTCCTCGAGCTCGTGCATGTATTTATACACGGTATAGCGCGAGACATTGAGCCGCTCGGCGACAATCGCCACGGATTTCTGATAGGTAAACGCGCGGCGCTTGTAGAGCATGCGGATGATGCGCATACGGTCGGTCTTCTTCATCGCCTCCGGCGTCTTGCCCACGGCACTGATGCACTCGCGCAGCAGCTCCTCCAGCTGGCTGCGCGCATCCTGCATCATCGTCTGCTGCAGATCGCCGCTGGTCGTCGTCAATTCGCCGAGCACATTTGCGGCGCGCACCATGCTGGTGATATCCATATTGATGCCGAAGGCAAAGTGATAATCCTCGCCGACGACATTGAACGTCGAGCTCTTGAGCGTGCGTCCATCGCGGGAGAGCACCATCTGGTTCGTATAATCCTTTTTGGCGTACACCGTCTGATCGTAATCGCCAATATCGCCGAAGATATCCGCCGTGGAGCCGACCTCGCGGCCGGTGACCGTGCCATTGTAAATCGCCAGGATCGGATGACCCGGACGGGTCATATCATGCACCAGGGTTTCGCAGTTCGGGCCGAACATAGCGGCAATACCGCGCGCCTCATTCTTCAAAAACGTGAGCATCTCTTCCCTGTTCATGGTCATCCTCCGTTTCTTCCCGTCAGATCACAGTCTCGCGCTTTCCCCGCAGCGCATCGGTTTTTCCCTTATATTGATTATATCATATCCGGGTTCAGGCCGCAAATCATTTCTTACAATCTGTCAACACAAGCACTGCTGCCACGAGCATCATGCAGGACGCCGCATACAGCGGGATCGCCAGAGTCCAATAGGTGGAAAGCAGCGCAAGCTCGATGAGCGCCGCCGCGATCAACGCCTTTGTGCCGCGCCTTCCGGCGAGCGCAATGCTCAGCGGCACAGCCAGATAGAAATAGCGCTCATGCATTCTGGGCAGCAGGAACACGACAAAGAGTACCAGCAGCAGCGCCAGGCGGACATATTCTCCGTCGTCCATTTCCTGCGCGCGGCCAATGCCCCACACAAGCAGCAGCGCGCACGCGCCAAACGCCAGCGCCATCGCGAAATTGCCATAGGCGTAGACGTCCAGTCCGGCCGTCTCCATCAGGCCGAAGAAGCTGGCCGCATTATAATTAAGCCCGGTATACAGTCCGGTCTGTGCGGTATAGATGCCGATGATATCGCCAATACCCTTGCCGCCCAGAAGCGCCGGGAGCATCACCGCGATCAGCGTGAACACGAAGATCAGCGCATCGCAAACGCGCAGCTTCCTCGCTGCCCAGAGGACGACAACGATCGGCAGGATAAACGCGCTTTGCAGCTTAAAGCACAGCGACAGAGCAAAGCAGACAGCCGAGCGCACAGGTTTTTCATCCAGCGCAAGCGCCAATCCCCACAGCGCGCATGCAGCATACAGGCTGTCGCACTGGGCAAACATGCCGCCATTGAGCACAAGCGTGGGCAGCAGCAGCGCAGCGCCGAAAGCGAACAGCCCATTCTTCCTGCCCGCCAGCTTTGCCGCCGCGCCCGCCAGAAAGGCGTCTCCGATGAAGGAAACCGCCTTCACCGCATAGAGCGCCGGCACGCCAAGACGCGTGATGATAAAGAGGATGTACTGGTAGAGCACGTTGTATTCGCCGATGTTCGCCTTCATGCCCTCGCTGAAGGAGCCTGCGGCGAGCTTTGCGATCCAGTCCGCCAGATAGATGTCGTAATCGCCGGAGGAGCGCTCAATGAAGCTCACGCGCGCAAGCATCGCCAGCGCGCACAGCGCCAGCACGCCAAGCCGTTCCACCGTGCTCTTCTCCCTCGTCAGCCGCAGCGCAAAGTAAATCATCACGCCAAGCGGAAGACACAGTACCAGCACGGCCCATGCCCGCGCCGGAGCAGAGGCGCCAGCAAGCTGCGTGAGCGTGCGCGTCATCATCAGCAGGAAAAACGCAGCGAACGTACCCGCACCAAGCAGCCAGGCAGGCATTTTCCCGCCCAGCAGCAGCGCGCGCAGCCCTTCGTCCGCGCGGTCCATCAGGCCGCTTAGCCTCTTCATGCCAAAGGCGCCTCCTCATTCTTCTTCACAAAGATGATCTCAAAGAGCTCGACCATCACCAGCACCGCGGCCGTGATCGCCAGCAAGGCGAGAATCATAATATGCACGACGTCAAAGGCAAAGATCGCCTTCATATACGCGCACAGGGAAACAAACTCGATCAGACCCGCAGCGACCATGCGCCGCGTATTTTTTGCGCAGGCAAAGGCCAGCATCGCCGCCAGATACAGGCTGCGCGCATTCATCTGCGGCAGAATCAGCGGCAGACCGCAGGCAAGCAGAAGCGCGGAGAGCACCATCACATCGCCCGTCAGCTCGCGCTTTGTGCGCAGCAGCGCGCCGACAACCAGCAGCGCGCTTGCGATGCCCAGATACAGACCCATGCCGCTGAATTCGCGCGTGGAGGCGACGAGCATCAGCTCATACACGCCCGGCATATTGTCGCTCAGCCCCAGCTCCCAGCGCGCGTTTTCCAGCTGCGTGGGATAGCGCAGAATCATGCTCATGACGCCCTGACCATCCAGCACAATCGCTATCTGGCAAACAAACGCCGCCGCGATAAGCGCCAGAATGTGGCGCAGCTGCACGCGCTTCTTCATGAACAGCACAATCAGCAGCGGAAAGAGGAACGCGCTTTGCAGCTTCGTGCCCAGCGCAAGCCCCCAGAGCACGCATCCGCTAAGCGGATGATCGTCAAGCAGCAGCGCAAGACCCCAGAGCGTGAACATCGCAAACGTCGCGTCGCACTGCATCCACACGCCCGCATTCATGAGCATCGTCGGCGCAAGCACGGCAGCAAACATCGCCGCCAGCGCGCCCGGCGCCTTCGCGCCGCGGATCAGCGCCAGGCGCAGCACAGCGCCCGCTGCCACGCACTGACAGATCATATCCACCAGCTTGATCGCATACATCCAGGAGAACGCTTCAATGCGCGAGAGCAGCGCCATGATCAGCAGATACACGCCGGACCATGCGTCGGCCTCCCAGGCGGCTGCCGTCACGAATTCGTAATTCCACATGTCGCCAAGCATCGGCTCGAGCACTTTCGAATACCGGCCCGGCTTGATATCCAGCAGCGCCAGATGCGCGCCGACAGCCAGCATCGAAAGCGCCGCCAGGCACAAAAGCACGATCACCGGCATATCCTCTTTTTCTACCGCATGCCAGGCAAACGCCGTGAGGATCGCCGCGCCGAGCATGCCGCAGGCTGCGATCACAGCCGCGCCCTCCATCGCAGCGCAGAGCTTCAGCGCGATGACATAGAACGCCGCCATCAGCACGGCAAAGAGCAGCGCCTCTCCCTTTTTGCAAAGGCGCGCCATCAGCGCATAGCGCAGCGGATCGCCCGCAATCTGGCGCAGATTGTTCTTTTCGTTCATCACGCCTTCACCTCCATCACAGCAGCATCCGTCTTACTCTGCAAGCTGCGCCAAAGCTCAGCCGCCGTCAGCGCCACGCCAACGCCCTGGAACATGGCCGCAAACCTGAGATCCATAATTCTGTCGCCCGGCAGACCCGCGGTATACGCCACATAGGACGCAAAGCCGAAGCACAGCGGCAGCAGGAAGCGTCTGCCCGGCAGATACGCCGCCGCGACAAGCGAGAGGACGTCCGCACCGAATGTATAGCGCTCATGCATCTTGGGCAGGAAATACGGAATGCCCGAGAGCATCAGAAGGCATGCAAGCAGCGTGGAATCTGTATTCAGCCGGTCACGATATACCGTCACCAGCGCGCACATCGCCATCACGCAGGCAAAGCCCAGCGCCATCGCCATCGGGCCGAACATGTTGTAAAGCAGCTCGCTGCCCATATCCGGCAGCATCTGATACCAGTTCGGTGCGTTCATGGAGATGAAATTATACTGACCTGCCTGCTGCAGATAGACCGTGAGCACATGATGCATCGACTTGCCGCCCCACAGCGCCGGAATCATCATGACCATATACGCCGCCGGAATGAGCCAGAGGTGACTCAGCTTGATTTTCTTTTGCAGCCACAGCGGCAGCAGTACCGGCAGGAAGAACACCATCTGCAGCTTGAAAGAAAGCGCAAGGCCGAAGAAGATCATGCTGCGCGCAGAGCGGCCTCTCATGCCCATGTACAGCGCCATCAGGCACAAGGAGGTATAGATCACGTCGCACTGACCCCAGTATGCGCCGTTGAAGACGACTGTGGGCAGCAGGGAAGCGATATGGAAGATCATAAGCTGCGCGCCCTCGCCCTTTACCTTGAGGGAAGCAAGCTTCATGATCGCATACGCCATCAGCACGTCAAAGGCGATGGATATCGCCTTGACCAGATACTGCGGCGGATAATCCTTGACCCGGGAGATGATCTGCAGCAGATACAGATAGGGCGGCGTATAATCGCTGCCGATATAGCGGCCCAGACCTTCCTTCCAGCCCATCTGCGAATACTCGTAGATCCAGTTGCTCAGGAAGATATCGTAATCGTCGCTGACATAATCCAGCAGAGAAATCTTCGAAAGCAGCACAAGCCCCGTGAGCACAGCCAGGAGCACGTGCATATACACAGGCAGCTTCCTGCCCGCGCGCAGCTGCACGGCATACGATACTGCAAAGATCGCGCCGAAGACCACGCCGGAGAAAATCTGCATTTCGTCGGTCTTGTAGCCGCTGAAATCATCGATCTTCGCATAGCGCGCATAGCGCGCAAAGACAAAGAACACGGCCACCGCCAGCACCCAGAGCACGGCGCGCGCAAGCCTTCCGGGCCGTTTGTTCAGTCCCGTGCGCAGCGCATCGCTCACAACATTCTTTTTCATGACAATATATCCTTTCCCGCATGAAAATCCATCTTTTATTATACGGTAAAAAGCGCTTTCTGTACAGCAAAATATCATGATCCTTCCGCATCCTTCCGCATCATAATTCTGATTTTCCCGTCATATGCTCTCAAGGCATTGCTTCCATCGTTGCTTCCATCGTTGCTTCCATCATTGCCTCCATCATTGCTCACATTTGCGTACGGGTACGTTCATTCTCCCGCAACAAATGCCGGCTATCATGATTTTCAGAATTGATTCTTCCATCGAGGTGAGTTTCTTGCTGTCAAGCGCCCATGCACAAAAGCTGCTTCCTGCAGAAGATCCGGTCTTCTCCGCTTCGTTTTATGCGCCCTATGAAGCCGCCGCCCATGCCGGTGTGCATCTGCTCTCTGATGCGCGGGAGCGGATGCCCCTTGACGTGCTCACGCTCCAATACCGGCTCAAATCCGGCGAATCCATCCGCGGAAAGCTGCTTCGCAAACATCTGCCTCTGACGACCGCTGCTGCAGCAGCGGCGCTGCGCGATATTGCCGGGCTTCGCGCCGTGCTGACCACGCGCGACGCCGTCTATCGCTATGCCGAGGAGATTTTGAAAAACCGCACGCTTGAATTAACCGATGTGCACGATTATATCGCCGCACCCAAGCGCAGCGGCTATCGCAGCCTGCATCTGATCGGGCGCATCCCCGTACCGCTGAGCAAGGACGCATATGCCGTACCCATCGAAATTCAGCTGCGCACGGCCGTCATGGACGCCTGGGCCTGCGCGGAGCACGCGCTCATCTACAAGCCCCGGATATAGCAAAGGCCTTCCCCTTGTCAGGGAAGGCCCTTTCGCTGATTGCTTTTATTTCGCCGCATCCAGAATCTTCTGCCAGGTTTCCTCGGTCACCGGGATGCCGCGCTCTCGGTTTCTCTGGCGGGTCTTTTCCAGGTTCTCGCCCGGGGCATGCACGCCGCTCATGCCCTCCTTGGGCTCAAGGCTGTTCAGGAAAGCGATCGTCTTCTCCATCTGCTCGTCCGCCTTATCCATATCAACAACCGCCGCCGGATTCATGCAGATGAACATCTGGCTCATGCCCGCCTCGCCGTCCTCCGGCTTGCCGATTTCAAGCGACGTTCTGCCCAGGGAGAGCATGGAGGTCATCAGGTCGATCATGATCGACAGCGCGCTGCCCTTCCAAAGCGCCATGGGCATCATCAGCTTGCTCTGCGTAATCTTTTTGGGATCGTTGGTCAGGTTGCCCTCCAGATCATAGCCGCAGGCCGTATCAAGCATGCCGCCCTCCTGCGCCATGATTTCCAGCTTGCCAAAGGCATACTGGCTCACGGCCATATCCATCACCAGGCTGCCAGTCTTGCGCGGAATCGCAAAGGTAATCGGGTTATTGCCGGTAGACGGCACCTTCGCGCCGTAGGCAACGAGGTTCATGCAAGTATTGGTCATGCACAGGCCCATCATGCCGGCATCCGCCATCATGAGACCGTAGCGCCCCGCGCGCAGCCAATGGCTGTTATTGCGCAGCGCCACGCAGGCGATGCCGTGCGTCTTCGCCAGTTCAATGGCGCGCTCCGCCATCTGCTGAGCGATCAGCGGACCGACGCCGAA
>CAZACE010000078.1:376-6645 GCA_964483255.1 uncultured Oscillospiraceae bacterium | reverse complement strand
CGCTGATGGAGCTCTATCAGGCCTACACCGATTACCACGGCATGATGGACCTGACCGAGAACCTCTATCGCCACATCGCCAAGACCGTGCTCGGTACGACGACCATCGTCTACAACGGCATCGAGATGGATCTGGGCAAGCCGTTCGAGCGCATCACCATGCTCGATGCGGTCAAGAAGTATTCCGGCGTTGATTTCAATGAGATTCACACCCTTGAAGAGGCGCGTGCCATCGCCAGGGAGAAGCATGTCGAGTTCGAGGAACGCCACGGCAAGGGCGACATTCTGAATCTGTTCTTTGAGGAGTTTGTCGAGGATCACCTGATCCAGCCGACTTTCGTCATGGATCATCCGATCGAGATCTCTCCGCTGACCAAGAAGAAGCCGGAGAATCCGAATTACGTCGAGCGCTTCGAGTTCTTTATGAACGGCTGGGAGATGGCCAATGCTTACTCTGAGCTCAACGATCCGATCGACCAGCGCGAGCGCTTCAAGGCGCAGGAAGAGCAGCTGGCCAAGGGCGACGAAGAAGCCAACACCACCGACGAGGACTTCCTCTATGCGCTTGAGCTGGGTATGCCGCCGACGGGCGGTATCGGCTTTGGCATCGACCGCATGGTTATGCTGATGACCGACAGCCAGGCCATCCGTGACGTCCTGCTCTTCCCCACGATGAAGTCCCAGGGCAGCCAGAAGGCGAAGAAGCCGGAAGCGCCCAAGACCGAGACTGCTGCCGAAGCCGTCGTTGCTGCTCCGGTGGTCGAGGAGAAGATCGATTTCTCCAAGGTCGTCATTGAGCCGCTGTTCGAGGATACCGTCGACTTTGAGACCTTCTCCAAGTCCGATTTCCGCGCGGTGAAGGTTCTTGCCTGCGAGGCTGTGAAGAAGAGCAAGAAGCTGCTTCAGTTCACGCTGGACGACGGTACCGGTAAGGAGCGCACCATCCTCAGCGGTATCCATGCGTATTATGAGCCGGAAGAGCTGGTCGGCAAGACGCTGCTTGCTATCACCAACCTGCCGCCGCGCCCGATGATGGGCATTGAGTCCTGCGGTATGCTCATTTCCGCCGTGCATAAGGAAGAGGAAGAAGAGAAGCTCCATCTGCTCATGCTCGACAACCATATCCCTGCCGGCGCGAAGATGTATTGATCAAGGCGTTTGGATGGGATAAATAAACAGTCATACACCCCCCGATGTCCTGCTGGATATCGGGGGTTTGTGATGTGACAGAGAATCGTGCGGGCGAATGGGGATGCTGACTGATGAAAAATCGTGGTTGAACATTCGCGTGCTGCGTGGTATCATAATATGACCACACGGACGGGAGGCCTCGATTATGGCAGAGAAACGCATCACGAAAAAATGGCTGAAAAACCACTGGGCGTATAGCTGGTGGAAGTATCTGCTGCTGGCGTGCCTCTGCATCATGGGCGTGAATCTCGTCTTCACCATGACGGCCTACAGACCGCCGGAGGAGAAAAAGATTGAGCTCTATGTCTGCAACGGCTATGTCGATTCGCAGGCGCTGGAAGAGCAGGTCGGCGCGCAGTTCTTTGCGCGATTCCCGGAGCAGGAAGAGCTGACGGTGATGAACGTCAACCTGGTCTCCGAGGATATGTACGTTCAGATGCAGTTCACGACGTATATGGCGGCGCAGCAGGGTGATGTGCTTCTGTTGCCCAAGAGCGAAGTTTACAAGCTTTCGGGCGAGGGTGCGGAGAGCGTCTTCATGGATCTGACGCCTTATATCGAAAGCGGCGTAATCGATCCCGAGAAGCTGGGGGTTCAGCCGCTGGCGCTCCAGGATTCCGCGGGCGTCGAAGGCTTCTACGCGATCCCAGCGGATACGCTCTACGGTCTGTTTGATCTGGGCAATCTGCCAAGGGATAGTTATCTGTGCGTAACGTCGTTCAGCGGTAACGAGGATATGGCGGCCGAGATGGTTTCGCTGCTCTTTGAGCTTTATCAGACGGAGAAACCGGAAGGCTATGACGCGAGTTACAATCAGATCAAATCGTCCGCAGTATTTTAAAGGTTTATGACCGGATTTGTAACAAGTGTTAAATGTTTCATGACATAAAGAGGCGGTACGTCCTGTACCGTCTCACTTTTTGGCTTCATAATGTCTGTAATGGACACAAACTGTCTCCTTGACAGTCTCGGCCATATGTTGTATTATAATCCACATACGCGGCACAAGATGTAGTGCCGCTCGATTTATGCTTGGACAACGTGGCAGAATTTGCTTAAAAATAACGAAAGCATGGAAGATAGATGGGGGAAAAACAATGCCTGAGTATATCATCAAGCGTGACGGCCGCAGGGTCGAATACGAAGAAAAGAAGATCGCAGCGGCGATCCTGAGCGCCTTTAAGGCGGCGGACAGCGCCAAGAGCGGCGACGAGGCGCAGCGCCTTGCACGCATGGTGACCCGCGAGATCAACCGTGACGAGAGCATCGATATGCCGACGGTTGAGGGCGTACAGGATACGGTGGAGAAGGTTCTCATTGATGAGGGCTACGCCAAGACCGCTAAGGCCTATATTCTCTATCGCGCCGAGCGCAGCCGCGCCCGCGAGGCCAAGACCCGCCTGATGCATATCCTGCAGGATATCACATTCAAGGATGCGGCGGATTCCGACGTCAAGCGCGAAAACGCGAATATCGACGGCGATACCGCGATGGGCACGATGCTCAAGTATGGCAGCGAGAGCGCGAAGCAGTTCTACGACATGTACGTGCTCAATCCGGAGCATGCCAGGGCGCACCGCGAGGGCTTCATTCATATCCATGATATGGACTTCTTGACCCTGACGACCACCTGTACCCAGATCGATCTGACACTCCTGTTCAAGGACGGCTTTTCCACCGGTCATGGCGTACTGCGCGAGCCGCAGGATATCGGCAGCTATGCCTCTTTGGCCTGCATCGCCATCCAGTCCAATCAGAATGATCAGCACGGCGGCCAGGCAATCGCCAGCTTCGATTATGACATGGCGCCGGGTGTGGCGAAGACCTATGTCAAGGAGTATCGCCGCGCACTGGGCGCGGGCCTGGATCTGGTGCTGATGCATCACGCGGGTGACGACGATGCCAAGAAGCTCCTGCGCCAGATTGAGGCGGAAACCGGCTTTATCCCGACGCTCAAGCCCAATCAGGAGTTTGAAGATGAGCTGCGCAGCCGTCTGCTGAAAATGACCGACGCTGAGACGGCCGATCGCATCATGCGCTATGCCATCAACCGCGGCTATCGCGAGACCGAGCGCCGTACCTATCAGGCGATGGAGGCGTTCATCCATAACCTGAATACCATGCATTCCCGCGCCGGTGCGCAGACGCCGTTCTCCTCGATTAATTACGGCATGGATACCTCTCCGGAGGGCCGCATGGTCATGCGCAACCTGCTGCTGGTCACCGAGAACGGCCTGGGCCAGGGCGAAACCCCGATCTTCCCGATTCAGATTTTCCGCGTCAAGGAAGGCGTCAGCTACAATCCGGGCGATCCGAACTACGATCTGTTCCGACTGGCATGCCGCGTGAGCGCCAAGCGTCTCTTCCCGAATTTCTCGTTCGTGGATGCGCCGTTCAACCTCAAGTATTATAAGCCGGGCCATCCGGAGACGGAGATCGCCTACATGGGCTGCCGTACCCGCGTGATCGGCAATGTCGCCGATCCGGAGCGCGAGGTTTGTTCCCGCCGCGGCAATCTGTCCTTCACATCCATCAACCTGCCGCGCATTGCCATTGAGGCGCAGGGCAGCGTTGAGCGTTTCTACGAGATCCTCGATGAGCGCATGAATCTGGTCTTTGCGCAGCTGGATGAGCGCTTTGAGATTCAGGCCTGTAAGAAGGTGCGCAATTATCCGTTCCTCATGGGCGAAGGCGTCTGGATGGACAGCGAAAAGCTTGGCTGGGACGACGAGGTGCGTGAGGTGCTCAAACACGGCACGCTCTCCATTGGCTTCATTGGCCTGGCGGAGACGCTGATCGCCCTCATCGGCGAGCATCACGGCCAGAGCGCGCGTGCGCAGAAGTTGGGTCTGGAGATCATCGGTTACATGCGCGCAAAGTGCGACGCACGCTCTGTCGAAAAGAAGATGAACTACACGCTGCTGGCGACGCCGGCAGAGGGCCTCTCCGGCCGATTCGTGAGAATTGACCGCGAACGCTACGGCCTCATTCCGGGCATCACCGATCGCGAATACTACACCAACAGCTTCCATGTGCCGGTGTATTATGCCACCAGCGCCTTTGACAAGATCAATGTCGAGGGACCATATCATGCGCTGACCAACGCTGGCCATATTTCCTATATCGAGATGGACGGCGACCCGACGAAGAATCTGGATGCGTTCGAGTCTGTTGTGCGCGCCATGCATGACGCCGGTATCGGCTATGGCTCCATCAATCATCCGGTCGACCGCGATCCGGTCTGCGGCTATAATGGCATCATCGGCGATACCTGCCCCAAGTGCGGCCGTCAGGAGGAAGAGGTGCACTTTGAGCGCATCCGCCGTATCACCGGCTATCTCGTGGGCACCATGGATCGCTGGGGCAACTCGAAGCGCGCCGAGGAGCGCGATCGCGTCAAGCATGAAGTGATGAACGATCTGGACAACATGTAATGATCCGGAAAAACAACTGGAGAAAAAGATGGAAATTCGATTGGCGGGCGTCGTGCCCGAATCGATCGTGGACGGGCCGGGCTATCGCCTGGCCGTCTTCGTTCAGGGCTGTCCGCACGCCTGTCCGGGCTGCCATAATCCGAAAACGCATGACTTTGCGGGTGGTTATCTGAGCGATACCGCTGAAATCATCGCGCAAATGGGCAAAAATCCGCTTGTGCGCGGCGTAACGCTCACCGGCGGGGAACCGATGATGCAGGCAAAGGCGCTTTCTGAGATCGCGTTAGACGCAAAACAGAAAGGGTTGAATGTCTGGTGTTATACGGGCTATACGTTGGAATCGCTGCAAAGGGAGGGAAATCCCGAGCGCATGCGCCTGCTGGAGCTTATCGATGTGCTGGTGGATGGGCCGTATATCGCCCGCGAGCGCTCGCTGGATCTGCTTTATTGCGGAAGCCGCAATCAGCGCCTGATCGATATGAACGCCACGCGAAGGGAAGGAAAGATCTGCTTGTATACGCCGCCTGAGTGGTAAATCAAACGGCGGCAGGGTCTGATGCAAAAGATCTTTTTCCAGAACAAAATGCAGCACAAAAACCATAGAAAAGACGCTGAAAAGCAGCGTCTTTTTTTGTGTGGTTTTTTGTCCTGAAAATCATCGAAAAATCCTGTCCAGCATTTGAAAAAAAGCGTAAAATTTGGTATACTAACATAGTAACAAAATGCGTGAAAATGGCCTCTTTTGAGAAGCACTTTTTGCGGGAAATCAGGAGGGATTTCATGATCCTTCACCTGGGCGACGACGTCAGCGTGCATACCAAGGACATCGTGGCCATCATCGATCTGACAGACAGCCATAGCGCCGTCACCGGCGCCATGCTGCATGATATCCGCCGCCAGAACAGAATCCTCGCCAAGCAGGGCATCACGGCTAAATCCGCCGTGGTCTGCGCGGGCGCGAGGCAGCCGGGCGGCATCACCGAAAACCCGCGCGTGTATCTTTCGCCGATTTCCACGGCAACGCTGATGCAGCGCGCTCACGAGAAACCCTATACGGAAGGCTGTGCGCTGGCGGCTTACCGCACGGAGCATTCTGCCTCTGTAAGCGACGAGGAAGAGATGGGGAAACTGAATGGATAATATCGAGAATCTCACCCAAATCGAAGAAAATGTGAATATGCAGGCCTTTGAAGAGGCGGAAAAGGTGACCGAGGCATACGACGAGAACCAGATTCAGGTGCTCGAGGGCCTGGAGGCCGTTCGAAAGCGCCCGGGCATGTACATCGGCTCCACCGATGAGCGCGGTCTGCATCATCTGGTCTATGAGATCGTGGACAACGCCGTCGACGAGGCGCTGGCCGGTTATTGCTCGGAGATCGTCATCACGCTGCACAAGGATGGCTCCTGCTCCGTGGATGACAACGGCCGCGGCTTCCCGGTCGGCCTGCATCCCAAGCTGGGTCGTCCGGCGGTCGAGGTGTGCCTGACGATTCTGCATGCGGGCGGCAAGTTCGGCGGCGGAGGATACAAGGTCTCCGGCGGCCTGCACGGCGTCGGCGCGTCCGTCGTCAATGCGCTTTCGAAGCATCTGATGGTCACCGTCCATCAGGACGGCAAGATCTATCAGCAGGAGTATGAGCGCGGC
>CAZACE010000078.1:0-366 GCA_964483255.1 uncultured Oscillospiraceae bacterium | reverse complement strand
CACGATCATCCGCTTCTGGCCGGACGTCAAAGGCGGCGATGAAGAGGGCATTTTTGAAACCGGCGCCTTCCAGTACGACGTGCTCAAGACCCGCTTCCGCGAGATGGCGTTCCTCAACCGCGGCATCCGCATGATCTTCCGCGACGAGCGCGGCGAGGAGGAGAAGGAGCGCGTCTTCTACTATGAGGGCGGCATCAGCGAGTTCGTCAAGTACATCAACAAGAACAAGACGGCGCTGTTTGCGGAGCCGATCTATATCAGCGGCATGGTCGATACCACGAGCGTGGAGGTCGCTATGCAGTACAATGACTCCTACTCCGAGAACATCCTCACGTTCGTCAATAACATCCATACGCCGGACGGCGG
>CAZACE010000077.1:0-6657 GCA_964483255.1 uncultured Oscillospiraceae bacterium | reverse complement strand
CGGGATATCCAGAGCGGACTTAACCTTGAGTTCTTCGTCGGTGCCCTTCTTCTCCCAGTCGAGGCCGAGCCAGTATTCCATGGAGATCCAGTCAGCCAGGCCGTTCATCCAAGAAGTGACGCCAGCCTTGGAAACCTTCAGCGGGACCTCGCCCGGATGCAGCTCGACGTACTTGGCCATGTACTCGCCCATCTCTTCAAAGCCAATGTGCTGCGCTTCGTAGCTGGTCGGGTCGAGGCCGAGCTCGTCAACGAAGAATTCGGTGTCAAGGATCCAGAAGACCTCAATGCCGTAGTCCTTAACGTGCGGGAAGCCGTAGATCTTGTCACCCATGGTAACGCCGGCCCAGAGGTTGTCCGGGGTCAGCGCCTTGGCGTCGGCCAGCAGATCCATGTACGGAGCGAGATCCAGGAACATGCCGTTGGCAACGTTGGTGGCGTAGTCATTGTACCAGCCGCAGGTGAACGCGAGGTCAAAGTACTCGCCGGACTGAGTAGCCAGGTTGATCTGGTCAGAGGTCATAAACTTGTACTCGATTTCAACGCCGATCTTCTCGCGGGAGATCTCGTTGAGCTTGGCTTCTACCTCAGGCCAATCAACCGGAGCGTCGCCAACCGCAAAGACCCACCAGGTGAGCTTGACGGGTTCTTCAGCAGCCGCCATACCCATGCAGGACACGAGCAGAACAGCAGCCATCAGGATAGCAAGCAGTTTCTTCATAAGGGTACCTCCTATAATATTTTTTGCAAACGGTCAGGTGAATTCGAACCCTGTTGCCGTTTAAGCCTTTGGAAAAGAATCACACACGTACCCAAAACGCAGACGCAATCCCCTGCCGTCTTAGCCCTTGACAGCGCCGACGGTCAGGCCGGAGATGTAATACTTCTGGAAGAAGGGATAGGAGAACATGATCGGCACGACCGCGATAACGACGATCGCCATACGCATGGTCTCGCTGGGCACGTCCTGCGCATCCGCGCCGATGTTGCCGGCGTTGTTGATCAGGAACTGAATCTTCTGCTCGATGGAAACAAGCACGTACTGCAGCGGGAACAGGTCGGAGCGGTTGGTGGACAGATAGATACTGGCATGGAACCACTCGTTCCAGTAAGCGAAGGTCAGGAACAGCGCGATGGTCGCAATCGCCGGCAGACAGATCGGCAGGACGAGCTGCACGAAGATGCGCAGCTGGTTCGCGCCGTCGATCTTGCCGGACTCGATCATCTCATCCGGTACGGTCGTCGTGAAGAACGTACGCATGATGATGATGTTGAACGTCGAGCAGCAGATCGGCAGAATCAGCGCCCAGTAGGTATCCTTGAGATGCATGATCTGGGTATTGACCACGTAGGACGCAAGTGTGCCGCCGCGGAAGAGCATCGGGATGAAAATGAACCAGGTAAAGAAATTGCGGAACTTGTAGTTCTTGCGGGAGAGCGTATAGCCCATCGTCGCAGTCAGGATAACGCCAAGGCAGGTGCCCACGACGGTAATGCCAATGGAGTTGAGGATGGAGCGGCCAACCAGACCGCGCATGTTCCACACGTACTTATAAGACGAAACAGAGAGCTCCTTGGGGAAGAAGCTGTAGCCATACAGACCGATCGACTTTTCTGAAGTGAAGGAAATGATGATGACGAACAGAACCGGCATCACGCAGATCGCAGCGATCAGGATAAACAGCGCGGAATACAGCGCATTGGTAAACGGCGAGACGCGATTGAAGCGAAGCATGCCGTCTGATACGTTGGAAGCATTTTTCTTGGTATCCAACTCGTTGTAGACTTCCGCTTCTTTTTTCTTGAAAATAGCCATCGCTTTTCCTCCCTTCTTAGAAGAATGCGCTCTCTTTATCGAACTTGCTGACAATCGCGTTGGCTGTGATCAGCGTGACGCAGCCAAACACGGACTGCATGAAGCTCGCAGCAGAGGCGTAACCATAGGTCGGGATCGTGGAGTTGAACAGCGAGTTATACACGTAGACGTCCAGCGTGACAAACACGCTGTACAGCGCTGAGGAGTTACGCGTTGTGCGGTAGAAGAGACCGAAGTCGGAATTGAAGATACGGCCAACCGCCATGATGAACATGATGATGATGACCGGCTTGAGCAGCGGGATGGTGATGTACTTGGTCTGCTGATGCTTGCTCGCGCCGTCGATGACCGCCGCCTCGTACAGGGAACCGTCAATGCCGTTGATGGAGGCCATGTAGACAATCATGTTGTAGCCGACATTCTTCCAGACATTGAGGAAAATCAGGAAATATGGCCAGAACGGCAGGCCCTCCTTCTGATACCATTTGATGGGATCCAGGCCCATATTGATGAGGACGTTGTTGACCAGGCCTTCCTTGGTCGCCAGGAATGCGTAGACGAAGTAGCCGACGACAACCCAGGACAGGAAGTGCGGCAGGAAGATCATCGTCTGACAGACCTTCGCCAGCCGCTTGGAATACAGATGGGAAATGATGATCGCAAGCGCGACCGGGATTACAATGCCCAGAATGATGAAGATGATGTTATAGCCGATGGTATTGCGGAACATGGCGATCGTTGTCTTCATGTTCGAGGAGAACAGGAACTTGAAGTTGTCCAGTCCGCACCACTTGCTGTTGTAAATCAGGGACCACAAAAAGCCCTTGCCCGGGGCGACCTTATACTTTTTGAAGGCGATCAGGATACCAAACATCGGCACATAGCAGAACATGATAAACCAGATCGTCGTAGGAAGCGAGAGCAGGAAGAGCTGAATATCATCCAGTGTCAGCTTGCTCTTTTTCTTCTTGGGTTGCAATACCGTCTTGTCTGCCTGGCTCATTGCCCCGCCTCCTTCGAAGTCTACACCTGAAACCGGTCTCCTTGTCGTTTCGCAAACCGGCGCGCCATGCGCTTAACCACTTTATACAATTCATGATAACATATTTTGTGCGCTTGTCAACCATCCACCACAAAACATGACATGAAATTTAACAATTTATCATCATTATTCCTCAAAGCATCCATTCTTCGTATACGCCGCATACAGCATATTATGCATTCTGCGCCGGAATCTGAACAGGTTCGTGCTTTCCCTTGTCGGATGCACACGGTTGGAGAGCAGGATGACAAAGAAACCCGTATGCGGATCAATCGCAAGAGACGTTCCGGTAAAGCCCGTATGCCCGAAGGAATCCTCGCCCATCAGGTCGCCCATGAAGTTTTCCGGCGTACCCGCCAGATGGAAGCCCAGGCCTCGCCTGGCATCCGCGCTCGCCGCCTGGCATGCGCGGGCCTTTTTCAGCGTCGCGCAGGACAGATAGCCATCGCCGCCGCGGGCAAGCATCTGCGCCAGTTTGATCATATCACCGATATCGGAAAACACGCCTGCATTGGCCGACACGCCGCGCAAGAAGCGCGCATTCTCGTCATGCACGACGCCCTGCCAGGCGATTCCCGTTTCCTGATCCACCTCGGTCGCGGCGATATTATCTTTGTTTTCCGGGCAGTAGCAAGTATTCTTCATTCCAAGCGGCTCAAACACGCGCTCGCGCGCCAGCACGTCAAGCGGCCTGCCGTAAATTGTCTCCAGAATCTTGCCCAGCGTGATATACCCCATGCAGCTGTAATGCACCTCGGCGCCGACGGGCGTTTCCAGCGGATGCTCAAGGAGCACGCGAAGCGCATCCTCCGGCGATTCTGCCTCCTCGCTCAGCCAGAAGGCCGGCGCAAAACCCGCCGTGTGCGTCATCAGATGCCTGATCGTGATATTCTTTTTTTCCTGCGGACAATCCGGAAAAAAGCGCTCCAGCCTGTCCCAGAGGGTCAGATCGCCATCCTCAATGGCGCGAAGCGCAATCATCGTCGGCCCGATAACTTTGGACAGGGATGCCATGTCATAGCGCGTCGCTTCGTTTACATCAGGGCCGTTTTGCGAGATTTTTCCTGCACAGGAAATGGCGAAAACCTGCTCTGCATTGCCGCACGCAGCAACCGCGCCGGGGTAACAGCCTTCATGGAGTCCTTCTCTGAGAAGGACATCCAGTATTTTTTGCATATTCATACCATTATTCTACTTGCAAATTTGTGCATTGTCAAATACAATATAGATAATAAGTTTGCATTATGTTTCCAACTGTTTTTAAGCACATACAGACGTAAGGAAAGAAGGTATCCGTATGCAGGATTACAAGCAGGCTGCCCGGGACTTCATTGACAATGAGAAGCAATTCCACCTGGGCCCCATCCCGACCGAGCAGTCCAACCCGTTGACCCGCGGCCTCTCCGGCCGGATCAAAAAGGACACGGCTGACGGCGTCAAGATGATCCTGGACGCCGATCGCTACATCCCCGAGGTCTCCGCCAAGTGCTTTGAGAGCGATGCATTCAAGGCGCTGGTTGCCGATCTGCGCCGCTGCATCGACGAGCGCCGCCGCTTCCATTTCTCCTCCGTCGGCGCGTCGGGCCGCATGGCGCTGCAGCTTGATTCCACCTGGCGTCTTTTCTGGAACGATCTGGTGAATAAGCTCCCGCTGCGCGCGAAGGAATGGGTTGAGATCGCCGAATGCTCCAACAGCTTCATGACCGGCGGCGACCGCGCCTGCGTGCGCTCCGTGGAAAACTTCGAGGACTACCAGACCTTCGGCGCGCAGCAGACGGTCGATTCCGGCGCGACCCCGGGCGACGTGCTCGTCGTGCTTGCCGAGTGTTCCCTGTCCTCCTCCACCATCGGCTCCGCCTGCAAGGGCGCTGATATGGGCATCGCCACGTATTACCTCTACTGCAATCCCAAGGAGATCCTCTGCGAGCATCTCGAGCGTGCGCGCCGCGTCTTCTCCTATGACAACATCACCTTCCTGCCGCTGTTCGTGGGCAACATGGCCGTCGCCGGCTCCACCCGCATGCAGGTGACCACCGTAGAGCTGCTGGTCGCGGGCGTCGCGCTGGAGCTGGCCGCCTGGGCATGGCTTAAGGACAACTGCACCGCCGAAGAGCTGGCCGCTGTCGGCGCCGGCGCGCTGGAGCCGGCCGAGTATGCCGCACAGTTCAAGCGCTGCGTCGAGCAGCTGCAAAGCGGCGAAGCGCTTGCCGGCATGGCCAAGGCCGTTGAATTCGAGGCTGCGACCTACACCAGCAAGGGCCTGATCACCTACATCACCCACGACTACCTGCAGGACATTCTCACCGATACCACCGAGCGCCAACCCACCTTCACCCTGCCGCCGTTCCGCCGCACAGACGATCACACCAGCCCGCTCTCCTGGGCCTATGCGAAAGATCCGCTCTATCCGGCCTCCATCGCATGGCAGCACATCATCCGCCGCCCGCTCAAAGGCCTTGACTGGTCCGTCGAGCTCTACAAGGAGATGAACGCTGCGCAGTCCATCATCGATAATCCGCCGGAGGTCGGCTCCGATCAGCTTTCCTATTATGATCTGGGCAACAGCGACGACAAGACCCGCTACAGCCAGCATCCGGCGCAGCTGGTTCTGGTGGATATCGACGGCCGCAGCGCGCATAACGGCTGCGTCGAATGGTACCGCAAGAACCTGCCCAACTATGATGGCGGCCTCGTGCTGCGCATGGGCGATATCCCGGCGGATAAGATCGACGAAAATGAGCTGCGCATCCCGGTTCAGCTGCCGCACACGATCATGGAGATCCTGCCGCATCTGATGGTCAAGCTCGCCTTCAACCTGCTCTCCACCGCGACGATGGCCAAGATGGGCCGCGTATGGAGCAACTGGATGATTCAGGTGCTGCCAACCAACAAGAAGCTCATCGACCGCTCCACCCGCATCATCGCCGAGCTGGCCAAGATCCCCTACGAGACGGCCTGCGAGGAATTCTTCAAGAGCTATCTGGGCCGCTCCAAGGACGAGGAATACCGCGAGAGCTACGTCGTGGAGACCCTGAAGCGCCTGGGCGTGGATCCGGACGCGCTGTAAGCGGCCAGTGGCCGCGCCCGCTTCTGAACCGCTATCCAGCATTCAGAAACTCGGCGCTCGCATCAAGTGCTTCTGCACAACATAAAGCAATAACCTTCCCCTCCGGGAAAGGCGCCCTGAAGGGGCGGATGAGGTCCCGCCGCGGCGAACCCATCCGCCTCTTTTCAATAAAGGAGTGTGTACCCTTATGGAGCTTACCCTTCGTCAGAAAATCGGCCAGCTTGTCCTTTACAGCATGGACGGAAGCGAAATCACGCCCGAAACGCGCAGGCTCATGCAGGATTACTGCATCGGCAACATCATCCACTTCGGCAACAACGTCACCGACTTCGCAGGCTCGAAGGCGCTCAACGCGCAGCTGCGCAGCCTGATCCTCGAAAACTGCGCAGGCGTGGAGCCGTTTCTGAGCATCGACCACGAGGGCGGCCGCGTCTTCCGCTTCAGCCGGGATTTCACCTGGTTCCCCTCCCATCTCTCCCTCGCAGCCGCAGACGATGAGGCGCTGACCGAGGCTGTCGGCCGCGCCATGGGCGTTGAGCTTCGCGCCGCGGGCTTCAACCTCAACTTCGCGCCCGTCGTCGACGTGAACAGCAACATCGGCAACGTCGTCATCGGCGTGCGCGCCTTCGGCGATGATCCCGAAACCGTCGCGCGCCACGGTGCCGCCATGGCGCGCGGCATGCAGAGCGCCGGTGTGATGGCCTGCCTCAAGCATTTCCCCGGTCACGGCGAT
>CAZACE010000076.1:3638-6697 GCA_964483255.1 uncultured Oscillospiraceae bacterium | reverse complement strand
TTCTGCACATACTGTATATCCTCTCATTTTCATCACCCATGTACATTATACCACATTGTACGGCGATAAACAATCCTATTTGAGAATAGTATTATTTCATTGACGTACACAGA
This sequence comes from uncultured Oscillospiraceae bacterium, assembly GCA_964483255.1. Taxonomy (GTDB): domain Bacteria; phylum Bacillota; class Clostridia; order Christensenellales; family Aristaeellaceae; genus Ventricola. Next base: position 6,584 of record CAZACE010000076.1, on the reverse strand, counting down.
GCCTTATACAGTCTCTCTGTGGCATCCGAAACATAATCCTCCCGTGTCACAAAGACAAGCGAAAAATCGGTTGTCCAGTCTTCGATCTTTACCATTCTGCAGCCCGGCCATGCCGGATAAATTTCCGGGTTTAAACAAATATGCTTCATAAAGCGAGTAATGGGCATGCAATCCGATGCACGCTCTACATATACATGTTTCATCACCGGCAGATTCAAACCAGAGAATGCCTCATCTGCCATTCTGTAAAAGCCTTTTTCACTGGCGATTCGCACATCCGTTTCATGAATCAGCTGCTCCAGTTTAACCGTATCATATCCGGCCAGCCTGTGTCCTTCTGGTGCATGAAAACTCATGCCGCATTTACAAATGAGGCGAACCGACAGCCCCTGCAAATTGCTGACGCTTGGCAAATGCATGACAGCACAATCAAGCATGCCCTCGTGAACCAACCTTGAAATATCAGAACCGTCGCCGAAACGAACGGACAGCTCTGTTTTTACAGATGATGCGCCGATTTCAGAAAGTGCAGGCGTAATGATCTGCAGCATTTCCTGATACGTATACCCGATTCTGACCCGGGACGTCTTGCTTTCTGCGTCCCCGCTTTTTAGTGTCTGAATGCATTCCCACTCATTGAGCATCCGCTTGGCATGCACGAAAACCTGCTTGCCAAGCAGCGTCAGTTCACAGGTATGCGCATTTCGCTCAAACAGAGCGCCACCCATCTGCTTTTCCAGGTCAGCGATATACCGGCTGACTGTCGGTTGAGAGAGATACAGCGTCTCGCCCGCCTTTGAAAAGCTGCGCTGCTCTGCTGCAGCGACAAATGCCTGCAGGACTTCCACTTTCATGTGCATCCCTCCATCAGAATTCTGCTATGATTATGCCATGTCCGTCATGCGAAATCAAGCAATACAAAAGTGAAGAGGCCCCCATGAGAGCCTCTTCAAAGAAGAAAGAGAATTACTTGAGGTTCGCAGCAGCGCTTGCGCCTGCAACACGGCCATAGATCACAGCATGACCAAACGCCGTACCGCAGGTATAGACAGTACCAAAGAAATTCTTGTTTGCCAGCTCGCCCGCAGCATAGAGACCTTCAACCACGCTGCCATCCTCGGCGATTACCTCAGCATCCGTGGTGATGCTCAAACCACCAATGGTGGTGGTACGCATCGGCTGAGTAAACACAGCAGTATACGGAGCCTGAATGCCCTTGTTGTAGACAGCCGACTTGCCGAACGCATCGTTATCAGTGCCCGCAGCAGCGTTGTAGGCATCAATGGTCGCCTGCAGCGTCTCCACCGGCGCACCGGTAATCGCAGCCAGCTCAGCAATATCCGCAGCCTTCACAGCACCGGCATTGTCAACCAGCCACTGCGTATTCTCATCAATGTTGTCATCAACGAGGAACCAGAAGGCATTCTCATAGCCCTTGGCGATCTCGTGGCGCATCGCGGTATAGATCGTCGGCTGAATATTCGCTTCACTGATGAAGCGCTCACCCACGGAATTCAGCAGCACAAGGTCATGCATGCGTCCGGTATCGTAACCGGTGAACGCCAGCGTGAAAGAACCGCAGGTATCCCAGTCCTCAATGAAATCGATCTTCGCATTCACCTTCGCCGCCATGTCAAGACCGTCGCCGACGGTGCCTGCGCTGGCGTAGCTGGCAATCTTTTCAGCACCCGGGGTGGAATACTGCGCCAGCTTCTCCGTGCTGGAAGCAAAGCCGCCCGTCGCCAGCACAACGCCGCCCTTGGCATAGATCTTCTGCTCACCGCCGTCCGCATAGCGAACCACAGCGCCGATAACCTTTCCATTTTCTGCAATCAGATCAGTCGCAGTCACCTCAAGACGGATATCCGCGCCCAGCTGATAAGCATAGTCCGCGATATCACCCATGATTTCGCCGCCGCTGCCCGGAAGGCGCGGAGAAACAATGTTCTCCGGGATCATCGCAAAACGGTAAGCACCTTCCGGATGCTTGACCATATTGTCATAAATCCAGTTAAACGTATCAATACTCGTATCCACATACTTGCGAACGATATCTGCATCCGCAAGCTGATCGGATTCTCCCATCAGGAACTCATAGAGTTCCTCAGCGCCCATGTTGCCCTCGCCGTCAGCCTCAACCGCCGCACGGGTGATGACGCCGCCGGACATCGCAGAGCAGCCGCCCAGGAAGGAGAGCTTCTCAACAAGGATAACGTTCGCGCCAGCCTCGCGCGCAGAAATCGCAGCAGCAAGACCCGCGCCGCCGCCGCCGATGACCAGCACATCGGTGGTCTCGTCTTCGCGAATGGCCACTTCCGCCGCAGTATCCTTCGCCGTGAGCGCCGCACCAGAAGCCGCAAGGGCATCCGCAGCCGCGGTCAGCACAGCATTGCTGGTAACCGTCGCGCCGGCAATGGCATCAATATCCACGCGATTGCCCGCCAGCATCGCCTCAGTCAGCTTTTCCATCGCCGCGCCGCCAATGGCCGGGGTCTCACCCGCGCCCTCAATCGCGACATTCGCCAGGGTATCGCCCTCGATGGTCAGCGTCACAGTCACATCGCCGCCAAATCCGGCAGCCGCAGCCGTAAAGCTCTCTGCCATAGCCGCGCCCGCAAAGCAAACCAGCAGCAGGCAGGCAATCAAAGAAAACAAACGCTTCGACATATTCATAACCTCCAACGCTTATTTCTCGAGTGTTTTTCACTCGCTTCGTTATCAGTTTAACATACCCATTTATCTTCTTGTATTCAGTTTTACAGTGCATCCATCTCGTTTTATCCATGTATTACACGCTTTTCAATGCTTATCTTCTATTTTAAAATTCATATTCTGAATATAAATCCCCCAGATCGCTGAACACATCAGCAATCCGGGGGATCAAAGCGTTTTCAGTTGTCTGTCAGACTACCATTTGCTTACTTCGCCGCAGCGCTCAGGCACTCG
>CAZACE010000076.1:0-3628 GCA_964483255.1 uncultured Oscillospiraceae bacterium | reverse complement strand
ACGGAAGCATTGTTCGTCTCCACGATCTTGGCCGGGATGGACTCGAGCGCACCGGCAGCCAGAGCCGGGGTCTCGTGATTCTCCACAACCTCGACGGAGGCAATCTTGCCGCCCGCGATCACGGTCTTCACGGTCATCGGGCCTTCCTGTCCATCGACGGTGGCGGTGTATTCGCCATCGTTAAGCGCGGCGCTCATGTCGAACAGGTCGCCCGCGGCGCTTTCCTTGACAAAGAGCTCGTCAGCCAGCACGTTGGCAGCCGCCTTGACGGTGTAGCCCTCGGTCGGCTCGTTGGCCATCGCGTGACGCGCAGCAATCTTACCGAAGACGATCGGGCCCATAACGCCGGTGCCGCCGGAGACAAACTTGCCCCAGATGCCGCCGACCGTCTCGCCCGCAGCGTACAGACCCGGAATCGCATTGCCGGCCTCATCGAGCACCTGCATGTTGGTGTTCGCGGTCACGCCGCCCAGGGTCATGACGCACAGCGCATGCAGGCGGATGGCGTAGAACTTTTCGCCCTCGATCTTGTTGGTGCAGATGTTGTAGGTGCTGGAGGTGCCATCGTAGAGGCGGCCGAACTCGTCGGAAGCGCCGGCCTCGACAGAGGCGTTGTAGGTCTCGACGGTCTTCGCGAGGTTCTCAGCCGGAACGCCGATCTTGGCAGCCAGCTCGTCGAGGGTCGCGGCGCTCTCTACGACGTGGTAGCCGCGCATGGTCTCGTCAGCGAAGTAGGCATCATAGAAGTACGCCTGACCAGCAGCGCGCAGATCCTCAACGATCTTGTCGGTGAAGATGTCATACTGCACGGCGTTCGGCTGCTCCTCCAGAGCAACCTCGCGGATGGCCGGGTTAGATTCAGTCTCGTTGCAGAAGCGCTCGCCGTTCTGGTTGACGACGATACCACCAGTCTTCCAGGTGTAGGTGGAAGCGATCGCACCGGTCTTCGGATTGTCCTTGGAAACAAGGCCCATCGGGAAGGTCGGGATCGCGTCCATCGCGGTCACGCCAGCGCCAACTTCCTGCATCATCTTGATGCCGTAACCGTCCGCGCCCGCAGCGCCGCCGGCCAGATAATAGCCGCCGTAGGGAACAAACTCCGCCATCAGCTTGCCGTTGGCAGAGTAGCCGCCGGTCGCCATGATGACGGCCTTCTTCGCTGTGTAGGAAGCACCATCCTCGGTAACGACGGTGAGCACCTGGCCCTTGTCGTTGGCAACGAGCTGCTTGGCCTTGGTGTTCACCAGCACTTCGATGCGGCCATCGGCCTTCACGAGGGTATCAAGCACCTCATGGGCAGCGGACTTGTAATTCGCCGGATCCTTCGGGCTCGCCTTGTAGGTGCGCTGGATGGAATAGAGCGCATGCTCCGGCGCGAAGACGGCGCGGGCGCCGGTCGCACGATCGGTGGAGAACTGGCAGTCCTTGATGCCGCTCTCGTAGAGCCAGTCAAAGACCTGCGCGGCCTCATTCGCGTAGGTGCGGATGAGCTCCTCGTTCGGCTGACCGCCGAAGTCATCGCCGTTGTTGATGATGTCAGCCACGTAGGAATCGACGGTATCCTTGATGCCGTCTTCCTTCTGGATGATCGTGCCTGCAGCGGACATGGAGCCGCTGGTGTAGTTGAGCGCGCCGCCGGTCTTGGCGGTCATTTCCAGCACGATGACCTTCTGGGCTCCCTGGGCAACAGCCTCCAGCGCCGCAGACAGGCCAGCGCCGCCAGCACCGACGATCACGACGTCCGCATCGGCCTCGGCAAACGCCGGAACGACCATGCAGCCCATCAGCATCGCCAGAGCGAGCAGCAGGGAAATCAGCCTCTTCATGTTGGTTTCCTCCAGTTCTTCTTTTCCTCTGTTTCGTGGGATTGCGTCTTTTCGCAGAACAGCAGCCTTGTCTATCGATCCGAAGATATCAAGACCCGCCGGTCATACATTGGCTATACAGTACCAGAGGCGGGCTGCATACGCAGCCCGCCCTGGTATGGTATACGTGAATATTACTTCGCAATTTCGAACAGCTCGACCAGAGCCTTGCTCGGGCCATAAACCAGCACGCTGCGGACCTTGCCGTACGGCGCCAGCTCATACTCGGCAACCTCGGCATACTTGCCGAAGCCGTTGGCCTCATGCTTGGCAATCGCCTCTTCGAGATTCTCAACCTGATAGCAGGTTGAGAACTTGCCGGCGTAATCGCCCAGCACGCCGCCCTTCTCGGTGATGGACACGCCGTCCAGCGCCTCGAAGGAGATGATCTCGATAACCGGAGTCGCAGCATCAGCGCCCATGTACATGGTCATGTGGATCTGCGCATTGCCCTCCAGGTTGAAGATCGGCTCAACCAGACCTTCTTCCAGAACCATGTCAAAGACCTTGGTGACGCCCAGGGTATCGACGTAGTACTTGTCAGCCTCTTCGATGCTGTCAACGATGAGCACGGAGTCCGGCATATTGCGGAAGGTGCCTTCGAAAGCCGGAGTGCTCTTGGTCTTGCCCATCAGCGCGATCGGGATATTGTCAGGGCCGTACATAACGGCCTCGAGAACCTCGGAGTTGGACCAGCTGGTCACATAGCGATACGGCGGAGTCGGGAACTCATAGCCCATCTCGGTGAACCTGGCATAAGCCTGATCGTTGTCCTGGCAGCGATAGGCGATATCAAAGTAGCCGCCGTCCCAAACATTGAAGCCCTCACGAGCCTTCTTGGTCGGCTTCGGATCGAACTCCATCACCTGAACCAGCGTGTTCTGCAGGTTATTCTGGTACATCGCGTACTTCGCGGTGGCGTCCATGCCGTAGAGCGCCTTCACGGTCTCCTTGTCCAGTTCGCCCTCAGCGACGAAGTTCATTTCCATCACGTCGTCGAAGAAGGCTTTGGTGGTAGCCAGATCGGAAGCAGACACGCTGATGCGCATAATGCCCTGATTGGTAGCGACCGGCGCTTCAGCAAACGCGGTGCAGCACAGCGCGCACAGCAGCAGGGCCAGCAGCATAGTCATCATCTTTTTCATTTTTCTCCTCCGTATTGTTCCGTATTGTTCCGTTTTATTTGATTGATGAAACAACACCGGGCGCACATGACTGTGCGCCCGGTCACAATCACTTAAGGATGATTGCGGAGATTATCGACTGAATTACTTGGCAAAAGCCTCGTTGATGCCGGTGCCGATGGCCTGGCAGTCAACGGTAGCGCCCGCAACGATATCCACGTTCGGATCCTGAGCAGCGATGATCGCGCCGGTGTACTCAGCGAACTGCTCCTCGGTCATGAACATGTTCTCCTTGCCCTCGCCCAGCTTCGCCTCGACGAGCTTGCCGTCCTTCACGGTGAAGATGACTTCGAACGGATCGTGGAGACCAACACACTTGACGGAGTAATCGCCATCAGCAGCGTCCGCCCAAGCAACCTTGGCAGCCTCAGCAGCAACGGCCTTCACCTCGGAAGCGCCGCCGAACGCGGTCTGCGCAGCAGCGCGGCCGGAGAGCATCGCCTCAGAGAGGAACACACCGTTCTGATAGAGGTTGGAAACGTAGGAACCGAGCTGGCCGGCCTCATACAGACCCGGGATCGGCTTGTCGTTCCAGTCGAGGACGCGGCCCGCGGTATCGCGCTTCGCGCCGCCGGTGGT
>CAZACE010000075.1:0-6738 GCA_964483255.1 uncultured Oscillospiraceae bacterium | reverse complement strand
AGCCGCACCTCGGCTCCATCAAGGTCAACAAGTCCTTCTATGCCCATCTGCTCAACGGCGCGGGCAAGGAGAAGCTGACCGACGGTCTTAAGGATGTCTCTGTCACCCTCGATCTCTATGCGCCGGGCAGCGATCCCTCCACGGACGAACCCATCATCACAAGGACGCTTACCGCTGCAACCAACTGGAGCGCCACCTTCGATAATCTGCCCGTTTCCGCTAAGCCTTATATCATCATGGAACAGACGCCGGAAGGCAAGATCGACGGTCACGAATGGGTGCGCGGCACATTCTTCTACAACGACCATGAGCATGAAGCCGTCTCCATCGGCTGTCCGGTCATAGTCAATGAGGATAATGTGACGTATGAACTGCTTCTTGAAAATCACTATGACCCGCACCGCGCGCATATCCGTGTCAATAAGCAGTTCCTCTTTGATAATCTCCCCGATGGCATGACCGCCGCCGAGTACTTCAGCGCGCTGTATCGCAGCATTGTCGGCACCGATTCCACGCCGGAAATCATCGTTAACATTGAAGATGCCAACGGCAAGCTCGTCGATACCCTCTCTCTGGATGAAGACAATGGCTGGTCGGACATTTCCATCTATCTCGCCCCGGGCACGTACTCCCTCCTTGAGCAGGCGGCCGATATTCCGTCGATCCCCGAAAGCTCTGTCCCGCTCAGCGGTTTCATCCATGAGGAGACCCACAAGAGCACGCTGCCCAAAGGCCGCGTCGTTCTCTCCGATACGGTGACCATCACCGCGGATGATCACAGCAAAACGCTCTTCCACGACATCAAAAACAGCTACGCTGTGGATCCCTCCATCTCCCTGCCGCAGACCGGTGACACGAGTAATCTGTACGTCTGGCTGCTGGCTCTGTGCGGCAGCGGCGCAGCAATCCTGCTGATCCGCAAGCGCAGAATGAACAACAAATGATTCATCCCATCATAAAACCGCCGGAGCATTCTTCGCTCCGGCGGTTTTCTCTTTCATGATGAATCCCTTAACGCTTGATCCGAACCGTCTTCACCTCAAACGCACGCATCTCAATCTCCACGCCGCTGTTTGCAACGACCAGCTTCTCCTGCGGATTCTCCAGCATGTCGCAGATGTGTACCCGCGCCGCCGCAAATCCGAAGTTCAGCCTTGTCTTTGTCCAGGCGTGCTTGCTTTCGTACAGGCGAACGATCATGTCTCCGCTGCCGTCCTCAGCGAGCTTCACCGTGTCGATGATCACGTTCTTCGCGTCCACGCTCATCAGGCTGTACGCCTGAGAAGCGCCCGCCGCCGCCGTCACAGGCACGTTCAGCGCATATCCCTCGCGCACAACGTCGCTCTCCATGAATGTGCCGTCCCATACGTAATAGCTGTAGGTAAAATCGTGCTCGCCCTTATCCGCGCTCAGATCCGGGCAGGTCGCCGCGCGCAGCAGCGTCAGCGCAATCTCGTCTCCCTCCGCGCTCACGCCGTATTTGCTCTCGTTGAGCACGGCCGCGCCGCGGCTTTCGTCGCAAAGCGCCGTGTAGCGATGATTGCATACCTCAAACCTGTCCGCGTCATAGGGGCGGCTGCGATGCGTCGGGCGCTTCACAAAGCCGAACTGAATCTCGTTGATCGCTTCATTCGCGTGGATGCCCGTGGCGAATGCCGCCTTGAGCAGCCTGTGCGTCTCCTGCCAGTCCACGTGCGTCTTGAAGTCGATCCTCGTGCTGTCAGCTTCCAGCGCGATCTCCTGCTCGATGACGGACTTGCCAAACCGGCGAATCACCTTCACCGCGCAGCGATGCGGCGTCTCCTCAATCAGCTCCATCCGCGCGTCAAAGCCCATCTCCACGCGCTGCATATCATACATGCTGTCGATGTCCCACGCGTCAAACTTGCGCGGCACATCCTTATACAGCTGCAGCTCGTTGCCCTTTCGCCCGATGCATGGCCTGCCCAGGTATTCGCAGCTGACGATTTCGCCCAGCAGATTCAGCACCACCGTAATGAGGCCGTTGCCCAGAATCATGCCGCCGTCCATCGGGCATGCCAGCACAGGGTATTTCGGCAGCGTAAAATCGACTTCGCTGCTGTAACCGCACGGCGGCAGCACAGCATAGCCGTACTGATCCCCGCACTTCACCAGTGCGCGCCTGTTCCAGCTCAGGGAGTTGAAGTACGTGACGCCCTCTCCCCCTCCGGTAAGTGCCTGCTTTGCGCCGTCCGACATCTCCCCGGCGCACGCGAGAATCTCGCCGTAGAGCTTTCTCGCCTCTTCATATACCCGCGCAATGCTCGATCCAGGCAGAATGTCGTGGAACTGATTCAGCAGCACGCCCTTCCATGCCTTGTCCAGCTTTTCTGCCGGATATGCAATCTTGCCGCTTGCCGCCGCGCTCCACATTTCCGCCTCGCGAAGCGCCAGCTCGCTCTTGCGGTTGCCACGTTTGATTTGAGCCTGGCTGGTGTATGTGCCGCGATGGCACTGGAAGTACAGCTCGCCCACGTATTTGTTCTTCGGCGCACCCTGTGCGGCCATATCCTCAAAGAAGCTCTGCGGCGCAGCCATGTCTACCTTCGGCGCGCCCTCCAGATCCTTCTGTCTCAGCGCGAACTCGATGTGATCACGGCAGGGGCCGCCGCCGCCGTCGCCATAGCCGAACGGCAGCAGGAAGCTGTCCAGATCGCGCTTCTGCACGCGGTTCTTCCAGCGGTCATTCACCGTCTTCGCATCCGTTCTGGAGGTATATTCCATGTGCAGGAAACTCGTCACCTGCGTGCCGTCCATGCCCTCCCATGTAAAGTAATGATACGGGAACGGGTCGCTGCCGTTGTAAGTCCAGAAAATCTTCTGCGTCGTCAGGTATTTGACCCCGCAGCCTCTGAGAATCTGCGGCAGCACTGCGCTGTAGCCAAACGTATCCGGCAGCCACAGCAGCTGGCAGTCCACGCCGAATTCATCCTTGTAGAATTTCTTGCCGTGCATGATCTGGCGGATCAGCGATTCGCCGGAGGTCATGTTCGTATCCGGCTCCACCCACATGCTGCCGTCTGCGATCCACTGCCCTGCTTTGATTTTTTCCTTGATCCGCTCGTACAGCTCGGGATAGAGCTCCTTGCAGATCTGATAGGTCTCCGGCTGGCTCTGAATGAATTTGTACTCGGGATACATGTCCATCAGCCTCACCTGCTGGGCAAACGTACGCGCCACCTTGCGCTGCGTCTCCCGATACGGCCACAGCCAGCATACGTCCAGGTGCGCATTGCCGATCGCCGCCATTCTCGGCGTCGTCGTGCCGTTGCGCGCCGCGAGCACAGGCGCAATCATCTCCCTCGCCCTGCGATAATCGGCAAGGCGTTCCTCGCGCTCCTGCTCAAAGTCCACTTCCAGCGTGAAGTATTCCAGCGCCTCCTCCAGCCGCATCGCCCGGAGCGAATCCGCCTCGACGCTCTCCAGCAGATCCGCCATCGTACGCACGTCCAGCCAGAGCTGGTAGGCGTCCTCATGCCAGATACCATATGTGCTCACGCCCATCCTCTGTCTGCGCGTCTCGTCCGGCGCAGGCAGATAATCGCCGGGGCGCACCGGTCCCGTCGCGCAGCCGTCGATCTCCTCACCCGGGTATCCGTGGCCCGCATAGGCCTCCATCAGCAGCAGATGGCGCTCGCCCGCCTTGGCTGCCTTTGTCAGCACCTGATCGCAGATGTAGTGATGAGGTACGCTGACCCATTCCGCGCGCCGTGTGCCGAATGCCTCGCCGTCCACCCAGACAGTCGCCTCTCCGCCCTGGCAAAGATCCATCACGATCATTTTGCCTTCTGCGCTTTCGGGGATCACAATTTCGCCCCTAAGCCACATATAGCTCCATCTCGGACCCCATACCGTGCTGGCAGGCTTCGGCTCAAAACTACCCTTCTGCGCCTCCTCAGGCGAGAGCATCTCCATCGTCTCAAAGCCTTCCAGCGCAATCTCGCCCAGCGGCTCATAAAACTCCTTTTCCAGCACGCGCATCCAGTGCGCCACGCGATCTTTCCATTCCGGCCGCATATATTCCTCCTGTATTCTTACGCCTGTCGTTCCGGCGGTTTTTCCTTGATTGTATTGTATCGCGCCCGGCCTTTTCCCGTCAATCCCTTTCCTTTCCCGCTGCGCCGCGGTATAATAAATGAAAGGAGACGTTAGGGCTGCCGCCCTAAAACCTGCCTGCTGCGCTTCGCTGCGGCTTCAAGCGACACGCGCGAAGCGCGCCCCATGATTCATGATTCATCATTCTCCCGGAGGATACCGCTATGAAGCAATGGACCCGCGCCAATTTCCAGCCCGCCATTCCCCTGGGCAAGGACGGCCGCCGCCTGACCGCCAGCCCGGAGCATATCCGCATCTCCAAGGAAGCCGCCCGCGAGGGCATGGTGCTCCTCAAGAACGAGAACAACGCCCTTCCCCTCGCCGTCGGCACGCGCATTGCGCTCTTTGGCAAGGGCACGATCGATTATGTCAAGGGCGGCGGCGGCAGCGGCGACGTCACCGTTCCCTACGTCCGCAATCTCTACGACGGTCTGTGTCAGGTCGCCGATCCCGCGACCATATTTGGTGACAGCATCGCCTTCTATCGTGATCATGTTGCCGCGCAGTATGCCATGGGCCGCGTGCCCGGCATGACCGAGGAGCCCGAAATTCCGGATGCGCTCCTGCACAAGGCCCGTGCATTCACCGATACCGCCATCGTCTCCATCAGCCGCTTCTCCGGCGAAAACTGGGATCGCCGCGCGGAGTTTGATCCTGTCGCTGCGCACAAGAATGTCGATCAGATACCCGTTCAGCTCTCCAAAGAGATCTTCGAGCAGGGCGATTTCTATCTCGCCCGCGCCGAGCGCGCGATGCTTGAAAAGGTCTGCGCCGCCTTCCCCCGCGTCATCGTCGTCCTGAACACGGGCGGCATGGTCGAAACCGCCTGCTTTGCCGATGATCCCGCCGTCTCCGCCGTGCTCCTCGCCTGGCAGGGCGGCATGGAAGGCGGCCTTGCTTGCGCCGAGCTGCTCATGGGCCTGCATAATCCCAGCGGCAAGCTCTGCGATACCCTCGCCCGTGATCTCTCCGATTATCCCTGCGCCGAATCCTTCTTCGACAGCGACGACTACGCCGAGTACACGGAGGATATCTACGTCGGCTATCGCTATTTCGAAACCATCCCTGACGCGAAGGAGAAGGTCGTCTATCCCTTCGGCTTCGGCCTCTCCTATACGACCTTCTCCCTCTCAGGCCATAATGTAAGCTTCTCCGGCGACGAGGTCACAGCCTCCGTTCGCGTCTGCAATACGGGCGATATGCCCGGCCGTGAGGTTGTTCAGGTCTATGCCCAGGCGCCGCAGGGTCTGCTCGGCAAGCCCGCCCGCGTGCTCGTCGGCTATCGTAAAACCCGTCTGCTCGCCCCAGGAGAAGAGGAGCTGGTGATCATCCGCTTCCCCGCCTATACCTTCGCCTCCTACGATGATCTGGGCAAGGTACAGGCGTCCGCATGGCTGCTGGAGCAGGGCGAGTATATCTTCCATATCGGCACCTCCGTCCGGGACACGCAGCCCGCGCCTGAGACCCTCGTCCTCAATCAAAACCGGATTCTCGAAAGGCTCTCCTGCCGCCTCGCGCCCAATTCCCTGTCCCGCCGCATGCTCGCGGATGGCTCGTTTGAATCCCTGCCCACCAGACCTTGCGATCGCCCGACAACCAATCTCGATTTCTTCGAGTCCTCGCCTGCCGTCCGCGCGCAGGATCCGATTGACCGCAACCTGCCAAAGCCTCTGCAGCTTGCGCAGGTCGCCTCTGGCGAAACCACGCTCGATGCTTTCATTGCCCAGCTCACGGATGAAGACCTCGCCCATCTGCTCGGCGGCCAGCCCAACACGGGCGTCGCCGATACCTTCGGCGTCGGCAATCAGCCTCGCTACGGCATCCCGAATATCATGACCGCCGACGGCCCCGCAGGCCTTCGCATCGTTTCTGACCGCGGCGTTGTGACCACGGCCTTCCCCTGCGCCACGCTGCTCGCCTGCACGTGGGATCCCGACGTCGCCTATCGCATCGGCGAAACCGGCGCACTGGAAGTCAAGGAAAACAACATCTTCGTTTGGCTCACCCCGGGGGTATGCATCCATCGCAACCCGCTGTGCGGCCGCAATTTTGAATATTTCTCCGAAGATCCGCTGCTCGCGGGCAAGCAGGGTGCCGCGCTCGTTCGGGGCATCCAGTCCCAGCGCGTCGCCGCCACACCCAAGCATTTTGCCCTGAATAACAAAGAAACCAACCGCCGCAACAGCGATTCCCGCGTATCCGAGCGCGCTATCCGCGAGATCTACATCCGCCAGTTTGAAATCATCGTGAAGGAAGCGCACCCGTGGGCCATCATGACCTCCTACAACATCATCAACGGCACGCGTGCCTCGGAAAACGCCGATCTCATGGAGCACATCCTGCGCGGCGAATGGGGCTTTGACGGCATGGTCACCACCGACTGGTGGACCTATGGCGAGCATGACCGCGAGGTTATCGCCGGCAACGATCTCAAAATGGCCGCCGGCCATCCCGCTCTCCTCCTTCGCTCCCTCGCCAATGGCACGCTCACCCGCGCCGCCATGGAAGCCGCCGCCCGCAACATCCTCACGCTGATCCTGCGGGTGGATTAACGGGGAGTACGTTGGGGACGCTGTCCCCAAACCCTTGCCTGGAGATTTCATCCCCAGACCCCTTCTTCGC
>CAZACE010000074.1:4557-6752 GCA_964483255.1 uncultured Oscillospiraceae bacterium | reverse complement strand
AACGGCGCGGGCCTTGATGGTGATGCCGCGCTCGCGCTCCAGCTCCATGGAGTCCAGAATCTGCTCAACCATTTCGCGCTTCTCGTAGACGCCGGTTTTCTCCAGCAGGCGGTCCGCCAGCGTGGATTTGCCGTGGTCGATATGCGCAATGATGCAGAAATTGCGGATTTTGTTCATGCGTTCATTAGCCAAAGTGGATTCCTCCGTTGCTTTGATCGTTACAGGGTGAATGTCCATGCGCCAAGAAGCATCAACGCGAAGCCGACGCTCAGCAGCAGGCATACCCAGATGGAATGATATTTCAGGCGGATACCGCCCAGATTATGAATGGTAATGAGTTCATCGCCAAAAAACGCGAGAATCGCGCCCAGCGCACTCGCCATGCCGGAAAGCGGCAGCGGCCACGGCCGAAACAGGCACGAGGCGCACAGCGCGCAGCTCGCAGCGGCCGTGAGCGCAGTCGCCACGCCCGTGAGCCCTGCCAGGGCGCGCAGGAACAGCGGCTGGCGGGTATTGAGAAACACCAGCGAAAGATACAGCGCCAGATGAATCGCCAGCATGATGATCATTGCGCTCTGCAGCACAACGTTGCTGGGCACGCCTTGTTTGACGTAGCTGTAGAAATAATGAATGAGCATCAGCGCAATCGCGCCGGTTCTAAGCAGCGTTGCCGCCAGATACTGCTGATGCACGCCGCGGCTGATGGGCGCATAGCCGCTCTCCATCGCCGTGGAAAGCCAGAGCATGCACGCAGATGCCGCCATCACCGCCATCGCATCATGACCGGTCGCCACAACGCCAAGCACGGCAAGCATCATCAGAAACAGCGCCACGCAGAACCGGATGCTTCTTCCTCGCCCGTCGAGCTTTGCCAGAAGCATCACCTGTTCCCGGAAAAACGCAGCCATCTTTGCCAGGCCGTCGTCAATCTGTTCGCTGCCTTCGCGCAGCGTGAGATCCATCTGCTCCTCCGTGCTCACACGGGAAAACAGCATGGCAATGTTGCGCCCCAGCGTACCAAAGTACAGCTGCATGCGCCAGCCGAACGAGGAGTTTGCCAGCAGAATCATCCTGGGCTTCATCACCCGCGGAACGATCTGGCACCATCGATCGACCAAACTGTCAAAATACTCGTCGATCAATCCCGTCAGCTCCTCGCAAATAAAGATTCTTCTTTTCCAATCAAGGGTTACCTGCTATAATGTAGACAGTAATCAATATATCCCGTATAAGGAAGTGTTCTTATGATGAATCAGCTTGAAACCGTCGCAAAGAAGCTTTGCGATCGCGGCTTTGAAGCCGCCGTATTTGCCACCAGAGAAGAAGCCGCTTCATTCATCCTCGCCGATGTTCCCGCGGATGCGCAGGTTGCCATCGGCGGCAGCATGACCGTCAAGCAGATGGATCTTCACACCAAGCTCCGTGAAGCTGGCCATGACGTCCTGTGGCATTGGGAGGCTCAGAGCGCAGATCGTCCGGCCCTTCTGCACAAGGCCATGAACGCCCCGATCTATCTCTGCTCCGCAAACGCCATCACCACGGACGGCCTGATGGTGCAGATCGACGGCAACGGCAACCGCGTCGCCGCCATGTGCTATGGCCCGGGTACCGTGTATGTGGTCATCGGCCGCAATAAGCTTGTGGAAGGCGGCATGCAGCAGGCCGTCAAGCGCATCAAGTCCGTTGCCTGCCCGCAGAACGCCCGCCGCCAGGGCATGGATACGCCCTGCGCGAAGGACGGCCATTGCGACGTTTCCAGCTGCAAAACCTCCATGTGCCATATGACTGTCAGCTTCGATCTTGCGCCGAATGGCAAGCGCACCTGCGTGCTGCTGATTGACGAAGACCTCGGCTATTAAGAAAGACCTTCGCCCTCTCCTTTCGGAGAGGGCTTTTTTATTGAGCTGCTTTATGCCGACGCGAAGTGAAAATGGGTCAAGGGATGAAATCCCTTGTCAGGGGCTTGGGGATGAAATCCCCAAACGTCCCCCGTCGCTTATCGCTTGCTGCCCTTCACGCCCGAGGCAACCTTCTGCAGGATCGTGGAATCGAACGCGTAGACATTGGTATTCTTGTCGGCATGGGCGCGCAGCGCGTCCTCGACCATGGTTTCCACCAGCTTGGCAAAGCTCACGCCGCATTCCTTCCAGAGATAGAACGCCAGGGAGCCCGGAATGGTGTTGGGCTCGTTGACG
>CAZACE010000074.1:0-4547 GCA_964483255.1 uncultured Oscillospiraceae bacterium | reverse complement strand
CATGCGCTGGATGCGGTCGGTCAGCTCCTCGCCAATCGGCGCAGGCACCACGCGGGAAAGGCTCTTCATGCCGCGGCTGCTCTCGCCCTTCGCGCCCGCATTGCGCAGATACTTCTCAAAGAAATTGAGGAACTTGTCGCCCGTGGACGGCACCGGCATCTCGCACACAGAGGCGCGAACCTCTTCGCCGTAGCCCAGCGCCGCGCAGTTGATCTCCACCGGATGATTGATGCCGACCTCGACGAGGATGCGTCGGTCATAGGAAGCCGCCAGATCGATCGCCTTTTCCAGCTCCTCGCGATTGTTCGCCTTGGTAACGCCGATGGAAGAGCCCAGCGCCGCCGGCTTGACGAACGCCGGATACTTGATCTTGCGCTCGATGTTCTCGATGATGCTCTCGCGCTCGAGTTTCAGCTGGTCGCGGGTGAACCACACGAAATCCAGCACCGGATAACCGGAACCCTTCAGAATCTGCTTCATCGCGATCTTATCCATGCCCACGGCGGAGCCAAGCACGCCGGAGGAAGCATACGGAATGTTCGCCATTTCGAGCATGCCCTGCAGCGAACCATCCTCACCGTGCAGGCCATGAAGCACCGGAATCGCCACGTCGATGTGCGCAATCGGCGCGGGCACCTTGGCAAACATACCCGCGCGCTGCGGCGGCCATGCCCACAGATCGCCCGCGTTCGCGCTCACATCGAGATTCACGCGGGTAATGCCTTTGCCCATCGGGTTGAACTCGCGGAAGGTCTCGATCTTGTCGAGCGCCTCGCCCGTGTACCACAAACCTTCGCGGGAAATGTAAATCGGTGTCACGGTGAAGCCAGCCTGCTTCGCCGCTTCGATGAGCTGCAGGGCGGAAATGATAGACACGTCATGCTCGCAGCTGCGGGAACCAAAGATCACCGCAATATTCATTTTGCTCATATTCTTATCGCTCCTCACTCGCTGTAATTATCTGGCAGATCGTTTTCGTAGAGCACGACATCTCCTGCGCGCATCATCGCATGCAGCACCTTTGTGCTCTCTTCAAGACTGCTCACCACATGTATGTTCTCCTGCGGGAATTCCTTTGAAAGCAAACCGTCGACGATCGGCTGCGTGTGCTTTCTGCCCACGAGAATCGCCACGTCAACGCTGCTTGCCATCTGCTCGCCGAACTCACGGTTGAACTGCGCTTCCTCGCCGCCCAGTTCCACCATACCGGGCGTGATCACGATGCGCCTGCCCGGGAAACCCTTGAGCACGCGCAGCGCAGCCTTTGCGCCGACGGGATTGGAATTGAACGCGTCGTCGATGATCGAAACGCCGCCGCCGCCATTTAAGAGCTCCAGACGATGCTCAACCGGCTGGCAGCGGGCAACGCCCATGGCGATTTCGGCAGGCGTCATGCCAAGCGTCCTCGCCGCCGTGCAGCACAGCAGCAGGTTGGAAATGGAATGTTCGCCAAGCAGCCGCGTCTCGCAGCGCGCGCTCTCGCCGGTCTGAATGTCGGTCAGCGTGAAGCGGGTGCCGAACGGACCCCATTCCATGTCGCTTGCCGTCATCAGGTCGCCGGGCATGTATTTCTTTTCAAGCGGGCATCTGCCATAAAGCTCTTCACAGATTGCCCCATCCCGCGCCAGAATCGCCGTGCCATTTTCCGGCAGGCCGTCGATCAACTCGTACTTCGTGTTCTTGATGCGCTCAATCGTGCCGAACGTATCCAGATGCTGCGGACCGACGGAGGTAAGCAGACCCATGGTCGGATGAACAAGATCGACCAGCTCCTTGATATCGCCCACATGGCGCGCGCCCATCTCGGCAATGAACACCTGATGGCTGGGCATCAGCTGCTCGCGGATGACCCTCGTCACGCCCATCGTGGTATTGAAGCTCGAGGGCGTCGCCAGCACATTGTACTTCACCGACAGGATATCGCGCAGCAGGAACTTCGTGCTCGTCTTGCCGTAGCTGCCGGTGATGCCGATTCTGATCAGGTTCGGATTGCTTTCAAGGCGCTTCTTCGCGTCATCGACGAACTGCTGATTGATGCTCTTTTCAATCGGCTGCGCGCATACGGCGGCAAGCGCAATCAGCGCCGCCTCAAACGCGGGCAGCAGACACCAGATGATCAGCGGCATCGCAAAGCGGACAACCAGCGAAACGATGAACGCAGTCGCCGCATGCATGACGATCAGACGCTTGACGCGCTCGGTGATCACAAACGGCTTTTTCAGCTTTTCGCTCTTCGCCTGCCGAAACAGCCATCCGGCCATCAGCGCAGCCAGCGCCATCCTCAGCACAGCCGACAGCCGCAGCACCAGCGCCAGCACGCCGACAGCAGCCATCGCAAGGCCCGGAAGCAGCGTCTTTTTCGCATTGCGCCTGATGCTGCGGAAGAATCCCGGCAGCTGATAGCTCTCCAGCTGGAAATAATGCAGCAGCCGCCAGCCGCTCAGCGGCAGCAGCGCAGCCAGCACCAGCGATTCCAATATTCCAAATATGATTTTCATGTTTTATCTCCCTTCCAGCAGGAAGCTGCCCACGATCCGCAGGAATCTGGCATTTTGCTCCAGGTAAGCAAAATGGCCGCAGCCCTCCTCCACGACGAGACCCGCATCCGGAATCTTCTCCTCCATCAGCTGTCCCATCCAAAGCGGGGTTTCCGTATCCTGTGCGCCCCAGTAAAGGAGCGTGGAGGCCTGTATTTTTTCGAGATGATCTGTCAGATCCTGCGTGATCACCTTGTTGAATGTCTTGCGCATCTCAGGCGTCAGCGCGCGGTAATCCGGCGAACCGAATTTCTGCACCAGCGCCTCGCGGCCCTTATCGGGCAGATCGCCGAAGACTTTCGCTTTATCCAGCACGTTCATCGCGCCGCGCAGACCCTTGTAGAGCTTCTGTTTGGCGGTTGCCTGGCCGGAGGCCGGCTTGCGTATGCCCGCCGCGCCGGTAAAGATCATTCTGCCCACAAGTTCAGGATATGTGCTCGCCAGCAGGATTGCCACGCGGCAGCCAAAGGAATGCGCCACGATGTCGCACGGCGCAAGATTCAGCTCGCGGATGACCTGCGCGGTCATCTCCATATATTCCGGCACGCCCCAGGGCTCGGGCGGCGGCAGGGCTTTTCCCTGCTTGCCATGGCCGGGGAAATCGATCGCCGCCACGCGCATGTTCTTTTCCAAAAGAGCGGAAACGGTGCTCATCATCTGCGCAGAGCAGCCCCAGCCGTGCAAAAGCAGCGCCGCGCGCTGACCCTGCCCGCTGAGCGTCACATCGACTTTTGCGCCGCAAACACTTAGCTGCATGACTTAACCCCATTCCTTCCCATAGTTCTGGATTCTCCTATTATACTCCATTTTTTGTCAAAATAAAAGAGGGCAACGGCGATTGATGGCCATTGTCCTTCTCATTGATACGCAGTTTTTTTGCACGCATTACGCCTCTTCAGTCTGTTCGCAGGCGAATTCCTTATACATGATCAGCGCATCCTCTTTGTTGTCCTCGTAGTAGCGCTTGCGATAGCCCACATCCAGAAAGCCGCAGGCATGATACAGATTCTGCGCGGCGATGTTGGAGCGGCGCACCTCCAGCGTCATCAGGGACATGGAGTTTTCCTTGGCAAGCGCCTGAAGCGCCTCAAAAATCTGCCTGCCGTAGCCTTTCCTTCTGTGCTCCGGATGCACGGCGACATTGCATACGTGCGCCTCGTCCAGCACAAACCACATGCCCGCATACGCCAGCACGCTGCCCGCGCCGTCGTCCATCACCAGCCAGCGCGCCACGACGTTTTCCTTCACATCGTGCAGGATGGATTCCTCGCTCCAGGGCATCGCAAAGCAGCGCTTTTCGATCTCATGGATCTGGGGGACGTCCTCCTGACGGATCTTTCGGATCATCGGCTCAGCCATTTGCATTCTCCTTCTGGGCAGCCAGCTTCGCCGCGCGCTCGCGCTCCGCCTGCGGCGCACGCAGATACAGCGGCAGCAGCGTCATGCAGTCCTTGAGGTTCTCTTCGTCCTTCGCGTATGCATTGGCCAGTGCACAGGCGCTCGCCGCGCGAAGACCTGCATGCTGCGCAGGCACAAAATGCGCCTTATCGCCAAGGCGCTCTCGGATCGGCTTTTCAAACGCCGCCATGCCGTCGCCAAGGAAGAGCGCGTCTTTGCCCGTCGCTTCAATCCGATCAAGGAACAGCGACAGCTTTTCAACTTCGTCCTCCATGAGCCGCTTGGGCGGCATACCACTTTCAAACATCGCGCCGTAAACCTGCTGCGCGCGCGCATCGAGGATCGGGCAGATCACGCCGTCAAAGCCGGAAACATTCGCCGCCAGAGCTTCTAAGGCGTCCACGCCGATGCAGGGCTTGCCCGCCGCATGCGCAAGCGCCTTCACGCTTGACACGCCGATGCGAACGCCGGTAAACGAGCCAGGACCCACCACCGCGCCGAACAGATCCATATCGCTCACCTGCATCTCGCACATGGAAAGCGCCTGATCGACCATCGGCATCACCCGTTGGGAGTGCGTCTTGCCGCTGGTGAGCTGCAGCTCGCAGATCA
>CAZACE010000073.1:0-6756 GCA_964483255.1 uncultured Oscillospiraceae bacterium | reverse complement strand
TGAAGATCACCTCCGCCCTGAATGACGACAGCCGCGCGCAGGTGCTGGCTCTGGCGGATGAACTCATGAAATAAACGCAAAAACAGCCTGACAATAGCCAGGCTGTTTTTTGCTTATCTTCTTGTTATTCGAACGGATACCTCACGCCCCACTGTGCGCGCAGCGCATCCATGAGCTCCATCACGCGGATGGTTTCGCTATGCGGCATATCCGGACATTCGATCGCGCCCATCTCCAACGCCTTCATGCAAGCGCGCACCTGATACTCGTAGCCGCTGATCTGCTTGGGAATCTCAATATCATGCGCAACCGCATGATTCTCCTCATCCAGATAGAGCGTGATTCTCTCCGGGTTGTTCACGTTCTCCACGACAATGCAGCCCTTCGTGCCGCAGATAGAGCAGCGTCGGTCGCTGCGGCAGGCCGTGCCCGCGTGCATGTGCGCAACGCGGCCGTCGGCATAGTAGAAGCTGAAATTCTCGGATGCGTCCACGCCGGTATCCATCAGCTGTACGGTGGATTCCATCTTCGCCACGTCATTGCCGAAGAACATGGAGCAGAAATTGAGCGGATACACGCCCACATCCAGCAGCGCGCCGCCGGCCAGCTCCGGCTCGCGGATGCGGCGGATGTGATCGATGGCATAATGCAGGTTCGCGGTGAGCAGCTTCGGCTCGCCGATCGCGCCGGAGGCGATCAGATCGTCAATGATCCTGCGGGAGGGCATGTAGCGCGTCCAGATCGCCTCGGCGACCAGCACATTTTTCTCCTTCGCCAGGGCGAGCACCTCACGCGCCTGCGCGGCGTTGGCCGTGAAGGATTTCTCGCACAAAACTGCCTTGCCATGCTCGATGCACAGCTTCATATGCTCCGCGTGATGGGAATGCGGCGAGGCGACATAAACCAGATCCACATTCTCATCGGCTGCCATCTCCTCGTAGGAGCCGTAGGCCTTCACAAAGCCTTCCTGCTCGGCAAATTCCTGCGCACGCCTGAGGTCGCGCGAAGCGGCGGCATACAGGCAGACGGCTTCGCCTGCATCGCGCATGCCGGCAAGGGTGCGCGCCATGGTATGGGCAATGGAGCCGCAGCCCAGAATCGCAACGTTCATCATGGAGAGATTCCTCCTTTTACCTTATATCAGTTGATTTATTCTATCATAGAACCGGGGATGAAGTAAACAGCCATGAAATAGCCCGCAGAGTGTGATATAATTCACGGCATACAGCAATACGGAATATGTAAGTGAACATGAAACCAATCCTTTCCCCCGCAGCAAAAGCGCGTGCTGACGCCGTGTGTGGCGATGTATATGGCCGCGCATTTCTGCCGACTGAATCTGAGCGCCAGTTACTTTGAAAAACACAATCTATAAGATAAAGGAGCAGGATATTCTGCTCCTTTTGCTTTATCCGATTCTGAATACCTCTACGCCGTAGGGTGCAAGCGACATAGCGCCCTGCGCCGTTTCGCCGCTGAAGAGGGATACCATCTGCTTATGCAGCGTGATTTTCGCCGGGTATTCCCTGTAATTGAGCACGAAGAGGAATTTCTCCCCATCCTTTTCGCGCATGATCAGCTCCACCTCCTGCGGCGCGCTGATCAAACCGGCGAAGGGCTCCAGCAGACCCAGATGCTCAAGGATCATCTCCGTCGCCTCGCGGCTGAATGCGCCGCCCAGATGCAGCACGCGGCCCTCGCCAATGCGATTTTCCGTAAGCGCAGCTTCGCCGGCATAATAGGAAGAGGCAAAGCGCGCAAGCACCTCAGCGCCCTCAAGCGGGGTGATGACGTCATTGAATACCGGCATGGGCATGCGCCTGCCGTTCCAAGCCGCAAAGGGCTCTTCCTCTGCCGGATGGGCGAATGTATATTCCTTCACATCCGTGGCGGTGAGCTTTTGCAAAAGACCCGGCTGCGGCTCCATCACGCAGCGTCCAAACGCATCCTTGCAGCCGCTGCGGCAGCCAATGACCAGCGTGCCGCCCTGGTGGACATAGCTTTCCAGCAGATCGGCCCTTTCATGGGTCATGATGCTCGCATGCGGCATGATGAGCGCCTTGTACTTTTTCAGCTCCTCCAGCGTGGTATATGGCTGCAGATAGAGCATATCCAGCGGCGTATGGCGCAGCTGAGAGGTTTCGAAGATCGCATCCTCGCTCTGCCTTACCACCAGGCGGTGCCAGTTATCCAGCTCGCTGTCGAAAATGTTGTCGTAATCGCGCACAAGCGCCACATCTGCCGCATAATCTGCGCCGCACACAGGTGCAAGCCGCTTCATCTTCGCCGCAAAATCGCGCAGCTCGCTCATGCGGCGATTGTCGCGGTTGTCATGGCCGAGTATGCCATGCCAGTAGATCTCCGTGCCGAATGTGCACGTGCGCCAGCGGAAGAAGGACACAAAATCCGCGCCGTGCGCCACACTTTGCAGCGCCCAGAGGGTCATCTGGCCCGGTCGGGGCATGGGGTTTTCCATGCGGCTGGTCCAGCTGCCCGCGCCGCTCTGCTGCTCCATGATGCCAAAGTGCGGGCAGATGGAGCGCACCTCGGTGAGCTTCATGCCGCTCCAGCGGTCCCGCAGCAGATTGCTTTCGATATTGCGCACATCCAGCCCGAAAGCGAAATTCGGATAGGAATCGTAGGTATACAGGTTCAGGCTGTCCCTCGTCATGGCGTGGTTATCCATATGGGAGAACATGCCGTTGGTGGTGATGAATGCGCCGGGGCTTACATGCATGCGCAGAATTCTCGCCTGCATCTGGCAAAAATCCAGACAGCTGCGGGAGATAAAGCGCAGGTAATCCAGATGCAGATGCGGATTATACGCCGCATGCGGCGCGGGGCGCGGCACATAAATCTGCTGCCAATCGGTATAGGTCTGGCTCCAGAAGACCGTGCCCCATGCCTCGTTGAGCTTGTCCAGCGTGCCGTATTTTTCCTTTAAAAACATGCGGAAGGCGGCGCTGTCCGCCTCGGAATAGAACTCATCCTTTTCGCAGTTGAGCTCATTGTCGATCTGCCAGCCGATGATGGCAGGATGCCTGCCGTAATGCGCCGCGATCTTTTCGATGATGATCGCGCATTTTTCCCAATAAACGCGGCTGTTGTAATTGTAATGCCTGCGCATGCCGTGGCGGTATTTGACGCCCGTGATGTCGCAGTTGAGCACCTCGGGGTATTTTTCCGTCAGCCAGACGGGCGGCGTGGCCGTGGGCGTGCCGAAGATGACCTTCATGCCCATTTTTTCGCACAGGGCGAGGAAGGGGTCGAAGTAATCCAGGGTGAATACGCCCTCTGTGCGCTCAAAGAGGCTCCAGGCGAACTCGGCGATGCGCACGACGGTGATCCCGCCATCCAGCATGCGGCGCAGGTCCTCCTCCCACATGGCGCTGTCCCAGTGCTCCGGATAATAGCATACGCCCACGGTCATCTCAGAAAATGTATACCTATTCATCGCGATCCTCCTTTGGTTTGCTGTGCATCATCGGGTTTTATCAGGGTAAAGCGATTCTTTGTGCATTCAATCACGCCCTCGCGGCGAAGGCGGCCGATCTCCGCGGAGAGGCCGCTGCGGTCCACATTCAGATAATCGGAAAGCGCCTGCCGGTCAAAGGGAATGGTGAACGTGCTGCTGCCGTGCCTTTTCGCCTCTGCCATCAGATAGGCCAGAAGTTTTCCGCGCGTGCTTCGCTGGGAGATGATCTCGTTTTTGCGGGTGAACATCAGGTTCTTTGCCGCCAGCACGTGCAGGAGATTAAAGATCAGCCTGCTGTGAAAGCCGCATGCCTTTTTGCAGGGGCTGGATACCCTGCGCGCATCGATGAGCAGCACCTCGCTTTCACACGCGGCGACGACGCTCACCGGCATCACATCCACGCCCGCATAGACGAACGTTTCACCGAAGAGATGACCCATTTCCGCTGTGCCCACGATGCTGCGCGAGCCGTAGTAATCCACGCGCACAATCTGCACGCCGCCCGAGAGCACAATGCCAAGCTTATGCGCAGGATCTCCCTCGCAGAATATGGTTTCGCCCCGGCTGAATGCATGCACGCGCGCGCCAAGGCAGGCAAGCACGTCCCGGATCTCTCCGGGCGCCATGCCGGAAAAGAGCGCGCACGCGGACAGCACCTTTTCGTATTTTTCCATATCTGCTGCTCAGGCCTTTCTTTTTTCAGCTTTGCGCTCGATCAGATGACGGATAGCCAGCACGGGATGAACAAAGATCATCCGCGGCCCGCTGTAGCGCATCACCGTGCGGATCTTCCCGCGCATGTCCGGCTTATAGCAATGGGTTTTGCAGCTGGAACAGAACGTCTTTTGTTCCATATAGGGGCATCTGTCGCTGCGCTCTCTGGCGTAGGCAAGCAGCGCAGCGCAATCCGGACACAGACCGCCCTTCTTCGCGCCGTGATTCCCCCGGCAATAGAGCGCAATCATCTCGGAAACGACGTGTTTTTCCCGCTCACGCTTGCTTTTCAGGTCAGCCATGCCGGTCTCCTTCCTGTGCCTGCTCCGAGGAACGAAGAATTTCAAATTCATTCCTCTGATAATCGATCAGGCCCTCTCTTTTCATCTTGCCCAGCTCCGTGCTCATCGCGCTGCGCTCCACGCCCAGATAATCCGCCAGGTTCTGCCTGTCAAAGGGAATCGTGAAGCGGTGCGTGCCCGCTATCTTCTGCTGCTCGCGCAGGAAGGCGAGCAGCTTTGAGCGCGTGGTTCGCTGCGTAACGATGCTTAGCTTCCGGTTGATCTTTAAGTTCTTTTGGGCGATGATGCACATCAGATTCGTCACCAGACAGGAATGCGCCTGACATCCGTTGCGGCAGCCGGTGATCACACGCTTATGCTCCAAAATCAGAATATCGCTTTCCTGCGCCGCCACGACGCTGACAGGCAACGCCGGAAGGCCGGCGCAGGCAAACGAATCGCCGAAGACCTCCTTTTCGCCGATCGAGGCAATCAAAGAGTGATTGCCGTATTCATCGATGCTGATGACGCGCACGCTCCCGCGCAGCACCAAGCCCAGGCGGGTTGCCGGCTCGCCCTGATGCAGGATCACCTGATTGCGCTGCACGCAGACGATCTGCGCGCGCAGGCATTCCAGCATGCGCAGCAAATCGGCTGTTTCAATTCTTGCAAAGAGTGGACACTCTTTAAGTATAGGTAAATATCTTTTCATACGCCACCCGTTCCTGTTGGAATTACAACATCCTTCTGTGCTCTATTGTCTTATAATATTAAGAAACTGTCAATAGCAAAAGTTCGGATTGAGCGGTTTAGCCGCCTATCCGTCAGGAGGATTGCATGTATCTGACCGGCATTGTCATCGGCGCGATTTCATTTCTGTCTATCGGCGTGTTCCATCCCATCGTCATCAAGGCTGAGTATCACTTTTCCAAGTCCTGCTGGCCGGTCTTTCTGGCGGCGGGCGCCGTACTGATGGCGCTCTCTGCGCTGAGCAAAAACGTGATTCTCAGCTCGGCGCTGGCCGTAATCGGCATGAGCTGCTGGTGGAGCATTCTGGAATTGTTCGAGCAGGAAAAGCGCGTAAGCCGCGGCTGGTTCCCGGCCAATCCCAACAGAAAAAACAAAAAATGACCAATCCGGAAAGAGATGCATGCTCGGAGCAATCTGTATCCGCCGGCTTTGTCAGCATGGCGCTGGGCACTGTCGGCGCGTTTGTGCCGCTGCTGCCCGCCGCGCCGCGCTGCCGCTGATATGAACCGGGGTGATGCTCTATTCCATCTTTGGCATCCGCACACGAAATGTATAATTATCCCAACAAAAAACTTGAAAATGAGCGTATATTTACATATAATATATTATGGGATAGTGTGGCCTTCACTAACCTAAAATAGAAAGGGGATTTTTTGATATGAAGAAACTCCTCACAATTGCCCTGATTGCCATGATGCTGCTGGCGATCGCCGTGTCCGCGCAGGCGGCCACCGCGACTGCGACCGGCGCAGGCGTCACCGTGATCAAGGCTGCGGACTGGGCCGCCACCTACCCGGAGATCTACGCGTCCTATGAAAAGAACGCGGAGAACGAGGCGATTATCGATCATGTGGAAGAGTATCCGATGATCGCCACCGTGTACGAGGGCATGGCCTTCAACAAGTTCTACGGCAGCGCGCGCGGTCATTACTACACCGTGCAGGACGTGACCAGCACCGGCCGTCCGCATGCGCTGGCCAACTGCTTCACCTGCAAGACCCCGGACTTCACCGTCAAGGTGAACAACGAGGGCGTGAGCGCGTATACCATCGCCTTTGATGATATGCTCGCCCAGGTGAACGAGAGCGTGAGCTGTTACAACTGCCACGCCAACACCGGCAATCAGCTCGTCGTCACCCACACCTACCTGGCCGACGCCATGGGTGCGGACTTAGAAAAGCTGAATCCGGAAACCGCCTCCTGCGCGCAGTGCCACGTTGAGTACTACTTCGCGCCGGAGACCAAAGCTGTGACCCTGCCCTACGACAACATGGAAACCATGCATCCGGACGCGATCCTCGCCAAGTTTGAGGAGATGCAGTTCACGGACTACACCAATCCGCGCACGGGCGTCAAGCAGATCAAGGTGCAGCATCCGGAGTTTGAAACCTATATGGGCAAGGGCAGCGTGCATGCTGCGCAGTTCAGCTGCGCGGACTGCCACATGGCCAAGGAAGACGGCTACACCAGCCACTACTGGGTGAGCCCGCTTGAGAGCGAGACCATCATGGCTTCCTGCGCGCCGTGCCACAGCGA
>CAZACE010000072.1:0-6794 GCA_964483255.1 uncultured Oscillospiraceae bacterium | reverse complement strand
ACGCCGCCAACCGCCAGAAGGCCCGCATGGCCCGCGCTCTGAACAAGGCGTAATCATTGAGCCCTCCCCTGACCGGGAGGGCTTTTATATTGGGCTGCTGCCCAAACACCTTCTTCGCTTCGCACAAACAAAAGATTTTATCCCAAAAACAGACAAAAGCCGCTCAAACGAACGGCTTTTCTTTTTAAGAGAACATGCTTTCCAATTCTTCGTATTTTTCGTGCGTGATCAACGCGTCCTGCGTCGTGCCCGTAAGATGCACGACGTACGTCCAGCGGCCATACGGCGTGATAGAGTCGATCACATTGAGGTTGATGATATAGGACTTATGGCAGCGGAAGAATATCTGCGGATCAAGCCTCTCCTGCACGTCGCCAAGCGCCTCGCTCGTCTCAAAGCGGCGGCCATCCGTCGCGTAGAGCACCGTCGAGCGATTTTCCCTCTGTACAAGCAGAATATCCGACTGATTGACGAAGTTGACGCCTTCCTTGTGGCGCAGCATGATCCTGCCGGACGCAGCAGAACTTCTCGTCCTGATCGCTGTGACGCTCTGCTGCGACGTTTCGCCCTGTCCAGAGCGCATGCGCATAACCTGTCGGATGCGCTCAAGCGTCTTCATCACGCGCTCAACCTTGAAGGGCTTGACCATATAGTCAAACGCATAGACCTCAAACGCCTGCGCCATGTAATCGTCATGCGCCGTCGCAAAGACAATCATTGTGTGCGGATCTGTATCCTGGATTGCCTTCGCGCATTCCAGACCGGTCATCCCCGGCATCTCCACATCCAGAAAGCAGACGTGCGGCTTGTGTTTCTCCACCAATCCCAATACATCCGTGCCATTGTCCGCTTCGGCGCAAAGGATGAATCCGTCCGCCTTTTCAATCATCTTGCGCAGAATCAGACGCATCCCCTCCTGATCGTCTGCAATGACTACGCGAATCTCAGTATCCATGGTATTCTTGTCTGCTCCTTTGCATTGCTCTGCGCTCATGTGGGCGCATGAGAATTTCACTCATGATTACGCCCCGCAGTACATCCTGCCGCAGGGCTTCCTGCGCATCGTGCGCTTGTTCAAGTTCCTGATCTGCGCCGGCTATATCTCCGGATGCCTGTTCACCGCCGAAGTGGCATGGGTCTTCTCCCTCCGCCGCTTCGAGAAACTTCTCCTGCGAAACATCATGCAGATGGATGCGCTGCTCGCCACAGGGCTCTTTCGCGTGTCTGTATCCTTCAGCAAATGCAGCAGAAAAACCATCCATCGTCTGCGCGTCCCTCACAGCAGCGCGCCTGTCCCTCCGCTCACCCTGCGCCCTTGTTTTCATGGGCGCTTTCTTCTTTTCGGGCACTTGCTTCTTTTTCTTCTTTTTGGAAAAGCCTGCAATCAGATAGATGAGGAAAAACAGAAGCAGCGTCAGAAAATCTTCCATGGCTCCTCCTCCTTTTCACGATCAGGCTTCGCTTATTTCTTCGCCGGGGTCTGGCCCATGCTCGCGATCGAATCGCGCATAGACGTGTCGGCACTGGTGTTCTGCATCTGATAGTAATCCATGACACCGAGCTTGCCCTCGCGCAGCGCTGCAGCCATGGCCTTGGGCACCTCCGCCTCTGCCTCGATGACCTTGGCGCGCTGCTCCTGTGCAGCAGCCTTCATCTCCTGCTCGCGCGCAACGGCCATGGCACGACGCTCCTCCGCCTTCGCCTGCGCAATACGGCGATCCGCCTCGGCCTGATCCATCTGCAGCTGCGCGCCAACGTTGCGGCCGACATCCACGTCTGCAATGTCAATAGAGAGGATCTCAAACGCCGTGCCGGCATCCAGTCCCTTGCCCAGCACAGTGCGGGAAATCAGATCCGGATTTTCAAGCACTTCCTTATGTGTCATCGCGGAGCCAACGGTGGTGACGATACCCTCGCCCACGCGCGCAACGATCGTCTCCTCGCCTGCGCCGCCGACCAGACGGTCGATATTTGCGCGGACAGTGACGCGTGCCTTGGCCCGCAGTTCGATACCATCCTTAGCAATCGCCGCGACAACCGGCGTCTCAATCACTCTCGGATTGACGCTCATCTGCACGGCCTGCAGCACATCGCGTCCGGCAAGATCAATCGCGCAGGCTTCCGGGAAATCCAGCTTGATATTCGCGCCGCGCGCGGTGATGAGCGCGGTGATCACGCGGTCGAGGTTGCCGCCAGCGAGATAATGCGCTTCCATCTTGCTGATCTCCATGGTAAGACCGGCCTTCTCCGCCTTAATGAGTGGGCCGACGATCTTCGCCGGAGATACGCGGCGGATCTTCATGCCGATAAGCGTGAAGATCGACACATGCACGCCGGAGGCCAGTGCGGAAATCCACAGACTCAGCGGCACAAAGCTCAGGAACACAATGACGATAACAATCGCCGCGAAGAACAGCATCATGCCTTCGATCATGACAATTCCCCTTTCTCTTTATGCGTCCGGTATCGGCCGCACGACGATGCGCGCGCCGTCCACGCTGACAATCTCGATGGGCGTATCCCGCTCAATAAAGCCGCCCTCTGTGACGACATTGAGCCGCACGCCATCAAAATTGCCGATGCCAGCCGGACGAAGCACGCTGTTTGTACGTCCTTTTTTGCCCACAAGCACCTGCATATCCTCGCGGGTA
This sequence comes from uncultured Oscillospiraceae bacterium, assembly GCA_964483255.1. Taxonomy (GTDB): domain Bacteria; phylum Bacillota; class Clostridia; order Christensenellales; family Aristaeellaceae; genus Ventricola. The sequence continues at coordinate 4,143 of CAZACE010000072.1, read as the reverse complement.
TTCAGCTCATCCTTGTCCTTCAGGAAAATCTCGCTGTGATAATTCCCCTTCGCCGCCGCGCGCAGCACCCAGGAAACCACCAGAGCCAGCAGCGCAATGACCACCAACAGGACGACTACCGCAACAAGCATTCCATGATGGAGCGCCGCAATGACGACGCCCGCAGCGATGAGCACCATGCCCGAAATACCGGGCAGACCAAAGCCCGGCAGGAATACTTCAATAATCATGAGCACTGCACCCAGCAACAGGCACAGCCCGATCGGAAGATTGGCAGACAGCATCTCCAACATCTTCTCGCTCCCTTCTCTTATGTACATACAGCATAGCATGCAAAAGCGGTCAAGGAAAGGGCTATTGTCTCAAATGTCCTTTTCCGCGTCCGAAAGCGCACGCAGTTTTTCTGCAAGCGACCGCACATCCTGCTCATACACGCTTGTGAGCGACCGATTGTAGATCAGGCTCGCCGGATGATACAGCGCAAAGAGCGGCAGGCCCGTTTCTCCCGCAGGGATCACCGTGCCATGCACGCTGCCGATGGTCTGCTTGCTTGCAGTCACTGCGCCGAGGGGTACATTGCCCAGCGTAGCAATCATCTTCGGCTTCACTTCGGCAATCTCGCGCATGAGCCACGGACGAAAGAGCGCGATCTCCTCTTTGGTCGGCGGCCGGTTGGAGATTCTTCCCGTTTTGGAAACCTTCGTCGGCCTGATCTTGACGGCATTGGAGATATAAATTTCTTCGCGCTCAAGGCCTGCAAGCGCCAGAAAGTGATCAAGGTTCTTTCCGGCCTTGCCCACGAACGGGCGGCCCTGCAGGCTTTCCTGCTCGCCCGGCGCCTCGCCGATGAGCATGAGCACAGGCTGCTCTGGCCCCTCGCCGAAGACCAGCGCATGCTCCCTGCCCGGCATCACGCCCGAGAGAAATTCGCGCAGATCCTGCTGATATGTCTTTCTCATGCCCGTATCCTCCCATTATGCCCGGCTCTGGTATACGCCAAGTTCAATCAGTTTATCCCGAATTGCCTTAAAATCCTCCCATGCCGGGCGTTTTTTATCCAGATCACGCAGCAGTGCCGCCGGATGGAACGTCGGCATAAACCATACGCCTTTTTTGAGCTGCCACACGCCCCTGTCGCGCGTGATACGCATGTGATCGCCAAGCAGCGCGCGTGTGGGCGTAGAGCCCAGACACACGATCACCTTCGGGCGCACAAGAGCCACCTGCTGCCTGAGGTAATCCATACAGGCTGCGCGCTCATCCGGTTCGGGCACGCGGTTTTGCGGCGGACGGCATTTGACGATATTGCAGATGTACACCTGCTCACGCGTCATGCCGATAGACGCGAGCATTTTATCCAGCAGTTGGCCAGCAGCGCCCACGAACGGACGGCCGGAGAGATCCTCCTGCTGGCCCGGGCCTTCACCGATGAACATGAGGCTTGCATGTGGATCGCCTTCGCCAAGGACGACGTTTGTGCGCGTCTGGCAGAGCTTACATTTCTCGCAGGAAAGCGCCTCCTGCGCAAGCGTGGGCCACGATGTTTTCATGCTCTTTACCCGCTTTCATGATCGTCAAGCGATCTTCTCGTGTATGATAGAAACCCGTGCGGAAAATCGTACAGAGGACACCGATTGACTCGATTTTGCAAAGCTGTTCGCAAAAGCGATCGCCACCGGCCGCTTTGAAAAAAAGCCTCGTTCCGGGGAACGAAGCCGCTTTACTTTTTCATTCCGTCTGTGATGATCACGGCGTCTGTGATGTTATCCGTCAGATCCGCAAATGTGATCGCCAGATCCTCACGCAGCCAGGAATAAAGGCTGCCGAGCATCAGCATCAGCACGACGATCGCCAGCGCCGCCGACGCCGCGCCAAACACATCCATCACGCCTGCGGCCACACGATAGCCAATCCGGCTTTTCTGCTTCTTCTTTTTCATGCGGCCGCTCCTTTCTTCTGATTGAATTCATTGTAACCGAAGGATAAACGACTGTCAAGAGGACGAGAAATTACGCCGGGCTGCCGCCCGAACCCGCCTGAGAGATGCAATCCCTCAGACTCCCTTTCTTTGCTTCGCCCCGGTTTTAAGTAAGCCTGCTTAGATATAATCAAGCCACGGTGCGCTGACTTCCTCCCTGCCTGTGAGCGATCCGCATTCCTTCAGGTGCTCAAAGTCATGCTGGCGAAGGGCTTCGTAAGCGACAATTGCCACGGAATTGGACAGGTTCAGGCTGCGCGCGCCCTCCACCATCGGAATGCGGATGCAGCGGTCATACACGCGCTCCAGCAGATTTTCCGGCAGTCCGCGAGACTCTCTTCCGAAGACGAGGAACACATCCTTGTGATACTCCACCTGCACGTAGCTCCTGGGAGCTTTGGTGCTGGCGTAATAAAATGCTGCATCCGGATAGGCTTTAAGCACCTCTGAAAAATCTTTATGCACATGCACCTTCACCAGCGGCCAGTAGTCCAGTCCGGCGCGCTTTAAGTATTTATCTTCCAATTTATAGCCCAGCGGCTCCACCAGATGGAGTTCGCTTCCCGTCGCGGCGCAGGTTCTGGCGATATTGCCCGTATTCTGCGGGATCTCAGGCTCGACGAGTACAATATGAATCATGATTCCTCCGAAAGCTTGGCTTATTCCTGATTTCTTATTCTACCGCAAATCGCCTTTGTATGCAAGCCGCTTGACGGAGCGGACAAAAACGGGTATCATGATCATGTTTTTATGAGGAAAATCTTTCCGCAGGACATCGGCCTCGTCCGCAAATCCCCGCGATCTGCAAGGGTTTGTCGGCGATGCCGCCGGCAGCATGCCGGTGCAAAGGAGGAATCGAAATGTCCAAGAAATCCCGCGGCATGCTCATGCTCATATTCGTCAACGTGATGTGGGGTCTGTCGTTCATCTTCTCCAAAGCCGCGCTCAGCGAAGGTATGCCAGTGATGACGCTGGCGTTCATCCGCTATGCGCTCACGGCTGCCATGATGCTGCCTCTGTGCCTCAAAATGGAGGGCGGCGTCCGTCTTGGCAAATGGTGGCCGAGGGCCTTTGCCACCACGCTTCTGGGCATCACGGTCTATTTCTTCTTTGAATACTCCGGCCTACAGCGAACGACGGCCTCCGCCGCTTCGCTGATCCTCGCGCTCGTGCCGATGCTCACGCTGCTCTTCCGCGTCATTTTCTGTCGGGAGCGCATCTCGCGCATGCGTTGGCTCGCCGTGGCGCTCTCCCTGATCGGCGCATACTTTGTTATTGTCACCGACAGTGGCGAGGGCGCGGGTACCCTGATGGGCAATCTTCTGATGGTTTGTGCATGCCTGTGCTGGACAGGCTATATCCTCACCACCCCAAAGCTCATGGAGACCTGCAGCTCCATGCGGGTGAGCACCTGGCAGGCCGTCGCCGCAACGATCACGCTCGCGCCGCTTGCCCTTGCCGAGCGCAGCGCCTGGGTTCCCATCTCCTTCACAGCCTGGGTATGTATTTTCCTGCTGGCCGCCATCTGCTCCGCGCTGTGCTATGTGCTCTATAATGAAGCAATCCGCGACGTCGATTCTCTGAGCGTATCTCTGACGATCAACCTCAATCCCGTAGCGGCCTGCATCGGCGGTGCGATCATGCTCTCAGAAGTGCTCGCGCCCATGCAGCTTTTCGGCGGCGTGCTCATCATCCTCTCCATGGTCATCGATACGCTGGAAACCGGCCTGAAAAAACACGCTTGACATTCCCATTTGTCCATCATATAATACAAAAAGACGCGACGATGGGAACAAGTACGTTCGCACTCCCCGATCAAGAGAGCTGCCGGTTGGTGCAAGGCAGAATCGGGACGCTGACCGAATACATCCCGGAGCACGGCCCCGAACAGCGCTCGCTCAGTAGGCAGCCGCCGGTACGCCGGATATAGCGTAACGCCCGTGTCTGCGGGCAATGAGGAGGTTTTCCGCAAGGAAGCCTTAAACGGAAGTGGTACCGCGTAGTTCACGCCTTCCAATTACTTTGGAGGGCGTTTTTTTATTGCTCTCCTTCACACATTTTCTGTTTATGGAGGGAACAACCATGGCTCAGCACATTCTCGACATCCTCAAGGACCGCGGTTTCATCGCCCAGGTAACCTATGAGGAGGACCTGTACAAGCAGCT
>CAZACE010000071.1:5592-6806 GCA_964483255.1 uncultured Oscillospiraceae bacterium | reverse complement strand
AGCTGCCGATGATCGTCGGCGGAACAGGATTGTATGTCGATTCCGTGCTCGACGGTTATCTGCTCTCGGATAAGGAACCGGATCTCGCGTATCGCGCAGAGCTGGAAAAGCTGACCACGCCGGAGCTTTATGAGATGCTGCTCAGGCTCAAGCCGGATGTTGAGGTTGAGAAGAACAACCGAAACCGTGTCATGCGCATCATCGAGCGCATTCACGACGGCGATGACGCAAAGCCGGGCAAGGAGAAGCGCTACGACGGCCTGCGCCTGGGCGTGAGCTGGCCGCGCGAAGTCGTCAATCAGCGCATCGACGAGCGCCTTGAGCGCCGCCTTGAGCAGGGCATGATTGAAGAAGTGCAGAAGCTCATGGACGAGGGCGCGACCACGGAGTTCCTGCTTGGTCTTGGCCTTGAGTATCGCTTCATTACACAGTATCTCATCGGCGAGATTCCGGATAAGAACGTGATGCTTGAGAAGCTGGCAATCGCCATCAAGCAGTTCGCCAAGCGCCAGATGACCTGGTTCAGAAGGAATCCGGACATCGTCTGGCTTGATATGTCCGGCGATTATTTCGACCAGGCGTGCAGCGCGATCGACGCATTCCTCAAAGAAGAATAAGAAGAGCGGTCCTGCGACCGCTCTTCTTTCATGTCTTCAATTCTGTGCAATGGCTTTTGCAGCTTCTTCAATCGTCATGTGCGTCGTATCGATTTTTTGCGTGTCCAGCACATCATACATCGGCAGCCGCGCAAGGCTTCTCACGATCACGTCGGGTGTACGCAGCCCGGCATCGATGTCCTTGCGAAGCCGCGCTCTCAGCGCATCCTCGGAACACACCATTGACACGGCATGCACCTGACAGCCCTCCAAAGGCAGCTGCGCGAGAATCCCATCGATGATCGCCTGCTCATGCATGACCCAGCCGAAAATCACATGATCCAGCTCGCTGCAGCGCAGGAAAGCGGAAAGCATGTGCACGATGTTGCCCGTCACCATGGTCTTCATCTCTTCGGTGACGATAAAGGGATGCATGTCCCAGCACCAGTCGCCGTCCAGAAAGACGCTTTTGTCCAGCTGCACTTTGAGCGCCTGACAGACAGTCGTCTTGCCCACGCCCATCGGCCCGCCGATCATGTATAGATGCTTCATATTGCTGCCTTTCTTGAATCATGCGCGAAGCGAAGAAGGGAGTCTGAGGGACAACGTCCCTCAGGC
>CAZACE010000071.1:0-5582 GCA_964483255.1 uncultured Oscillospiraceae bacterium | reverse complement strand
AGCGTCTCCTCAATCGTTGTGCGCAGGCATCTCGGCTTCCTCGCCGACGCACGCGCCCATCAGCTTGTTGATCGCGCGCTCGGGCGCATCCTTGCTGTTGCCCCAGGGCTTTGCGTCGTTGCGGTAGTCGAATTTGAGCGTGAACCATTCCAGCTCGCCTTCCACGCGCTTGAGGTTCTCAATCTCCATGGCAGCGACGGCCTTCTTGAATTCCGGAATCTGGCTGCCGGAGAGCGTCTTGTCCGCCATTTCCAGCACGAGCGCCAGATGCGGCAGACAGAATCCCTTCGACTTTGTAAAGAGCTCCTTGAATTCGGTGTTGGTGAAATAGAGCTGGGCAATGGTGTAGCCGTAGCGCTCCAGGGCAGAATCCACCTGCTCGCAGATCACACAGCCGCCAATGCGCGCACGGATCTTCGCAGGCGCACCGCTTTCGTCGGCTTTTGTGCCGCGCAGAGAGGAGAAAAGGTTCTTTTTGCCGTTGCCGCTGTCGCCGCCGGTAAGGATCGCTTCCATGGATTTGATGACCTCCTGCATGTGCGTGTGCGTCATCAGCGCAAGGCCCAGGCGGTTGCGGCGATTGTACATGAGATCGTAATGACGGACGCAGAAGCCGGTCTCGTTGCTCTTGATGCGCCATTCGGGCTCCATGTAGGCAGAGGCCAGCATAGTGTCCACATACTGATCCTCACAGAGAATCTTCAGCTTGCACAGCGGGCATTCGCAGCCGGTCTTGTAGGCGTCCAAAACGGGGATGGTATCAAGCGTATATTTCATGTGCGTTCACCTCACAATAGAATGCAAAGGAAGGGATAATGCGCAGCTTGAGCGCATAGGCTCGAGGGCATTGGAAGGGAAGGATGCGCATGGGAATCATCACGCAGCGCAGGAAGCAGCGCCAGGCTGCGCGGTTGAGGAATCATCTGATCAGGCTGATCGCGCTTGTTGGCGTTATCGCTTCGCTGGCGTTTTCGCCTGCGATCCGCGAAGGCATTCTGGGCGCAGCCAGGAATATCCAGGCGTTTTCCCAGAGCGCTCAAATGGAAATGACCCTGCCGGAATATGACGTTTATGCGCTGCAGCTGGCCGTATTCGACAGCGGTGAGCGCGCAGCCAGTGAGCTTGGGCGTTTGCAGGCGCAGGGGGTATACTGCGTCATCTGGCAGCAAAACCGGATGCGCATTGTCGCCGATGCGGCGATTGATCGCGGGAAGCTGAATACAGACGCGTCAAAAGGAAACGACGCTTATGTCATTCAGGATACGATGGAGAAAGTACATCTGCGCCTGAGCGCAGATACTGTAAGCGTCTCGCTGGCAAAACGGCTGCTGGAAGCGCCGGATGCGTTGTTTCACGCGATTGCAAATGGCGATGAAACCATGGAGCGCATCGCGCAGCGGGCTCAAACGCTTGCAGACGAAGCGCTCCAAATGAATTTGGGCAACGATCTCTATGCTCAGCTGGCCAAAGGACTGAGCAGCTGGAGCCAGGCGATGAAAAAGACGCTGGAAACGGCGGATGAATCCGACGCGCGAAGCTACGGCGCGGTGACCATGTGCACGCTCTGCCGTGAGCTTCGTCAGGCGCTCAGCGCGCTGAGTATGGCCTCGGCGCAGCGCACGCCGTCCACAGCGGCGGATGTGATGCCGCCCGCATAGCCAGCGCCCTCGCCGCAGGGATACAGGCCTTGACAGTCGGTGCTCACGAGATCCTCGCCGCGCGGGATGCGCACGGGGGAGGAGGAGCGCGTCTCCGGGCCGGTGAGTACGGCGTCAGGATGGTCAAATCCATGCAGCTTCCTGCCAAGCAGCGGCAGCGCTTCGCGCATGGCGCTGATGATATAATCCGGCAGAAGATCGCGAAGATCGCCCATCACTACGCCCGGCTTGTAGCTCGGATTCACGGAGCGGATGCCCGTGCTCGCGCGGCCCTCGAGCAGGTCGCCGACCAGCTGCGCGGGCGCTTTGCCTGTCTTGCCGCCGAGAATAAAGGCCTTGCGCTCGATTTCGCGCTGCAGATACATGCCTGCCAGCGGATGCTCGCTGCCGAAGTCCTCAGGGCTTACGCCGACCAGCAGCGCGCTGTTTGCGTTTTCCAGATCGCGTGCAAAGCAGCTCATGCCGTTGGTGACGACGCTTTCCGGCTCGCTGGCCGAGGCGACCACGCTGCCGCCCGGACACATGCAGAACGTATACACGCTGCGGCCGGAGGGCAGATGCAGCGCCAGCTTATAATCTGCCGCGCCCAGCGCGGGATGCGGAGCAAAATCGCCGTACTGCGCGCGGTTTATCAGCATCTGCGGATGCTCGATGCGTGCGCCAATGGAGAAGGGCTTTTGCTGCAGAGAGAAGCGGCTGCTATGGAGCATGGTGAACGTGTCGCGCGCGCTGTGGCCGATGGCCAGAATGACGTGACGGACAGGCAGTTCATGTTCGCCGTCTGCGTCCTCGTAGCGCAGCGCACAGACGACGCCATCTTTGCGGATGATATCGGTCATCCGCGTGCCGAAATGCACTTCGCCGCCCAGACGGATGATTTCCTCGCGCATGGATTTGACCACATGCTTGAGAATATCCGTGCCGATGTGCGGCTTGGCATTGATCAAAATCTCCTGCGGCGCACCGAAGCGCACGAACGTGCGCAGAATGTGCTCACCGCGAGGATCCTTGGTGCCGGTGTTCAGTTTGCCGTCGGAGAATGTGCCAGCGCCGCCTTCGCCGAACTGGACATTCGACGTGGTCTTGAATGCAGCCTGACCGTTTTCCCAGTAGGCATGCACGTCGCGCGTGCGCGTATCCACATCCTGACCGCGCTCGAGCACGATGGGGCAGGCGCCGCTTTCGGCAAGTGTCAGCGCGGCAAACAGGCCCGCAGGGCCAAAACCGACGACAACGGGACGAACTGCGGGAGAAGCATTGAGCACGGGCTTTGCCGGCGGCGCATAGGGCGCGATGATTGCGCCGACACTTGGCGCCAGGCGCGCGGCAAGCCTGCGCTCATCCTGCGGATTCTGAAGCGTCACATCGATGGAAACGACGAAGCAGACGTCGTTTTTTTTGCGCGCGTCGATGCTCTTTTTGCTGATCTGGCAATGCGCAATCTGTCCCTGCGTGCAGCCGAGTTTCTTTGCAGCAGCGGCAGCGAGCGACTTATTCGAATAATCGAGCGCGATCTTGATATTGTGAAGACGGATCATAGAGAATCCTTTCTGTGTTACCTGGAGGAGACGGCCTTGGCGGCCGTCAAGGCGCTGGCAAAGGCGAAATGCAGGTTGTAGCCGCCGCAAGGACCGTCCACGTCGAGCGTTTCGCCGAGAATATACAGCCCGTCAAACAGGCGGGAGGCCATCGTTTCGGGCTCAATTTCATCAAGCCGGATGCCGCCGCGGGTGACCTGCGCGTTTTTGAAGCCCTGCGTGCCAGTGACGGGCAGCGCAAAAGCGGCAATGGCCTGCGCAAGTGCAGAAACCTGCGTGCCGTGAAGACGGGAAACCTGCGCTTCGGGCGAGATGCCCGATTCCTTGAGGATAGCCATGGTCAGCAGCCGGGGGAACACGCCGGTAAAAAGGCTGAGCGCGGTCTGCTTCGGGCGGGATGCAATACGCGCACTGAGCCATGCGGCGATATCGTTCTCTTCGGGCAGGAGATTCACGAGCAGGCGGACGTTTTTTCGCTCGCCCAGCGCCTGCGCGGCGAGGCCGGAGAGCTGGAACACGCATACGCCGGATACGCCGTAATCGGCAAAGAGCAGTTCGCCGGTTTCCTGCGCGGCGGATTTTCCGTCAATCTCAAGCGTCAATGCCGCTTGCACGCGGATGCCCTTGAGGCTGCGCAGCGCGCCATGATCGCATTTGAGCTGCACGAGCGCCGGATACTGTCTGCCTGCGCTGTGGCCCAGCGTTTCCAGCAGGCGGACGCCTGCGCCGTCCGTGCCCAGATGCGGACTGGCGCTGCCGCCCATGGCGCAGATGACAACCGGGGCAAACGCGCCTTCGCCGCAGGAGAGCTGAATGGACCAGCCTCCGCGGCGCGAGGGCGAGAGGGAGACCGCTTCATGACCGGTCAGGATCTGTACGTTCTCCTGCTCGCATCCTGCGCGAAGCACGTCCAGCACGGAGGATGCCATCATCGTTCGCGGATAGATGCGTCCATCCTCGCTGGTCATCATCAGGCCCAGTTCGGAAAAGAAGGAGAGCACTTCTTGCGGCGGCGTCTCTTCATAAACGCGCGAAACAAACGGCGCAGCCTTTCCGTAGAAGGCGGCGTTCATATTCACGTTAGAGAGATTGCAGCGGCCGTTGCCTGCCGCCATGATCTTCTTGCCTACGCGATCCAACCGCTCGATGAGCGTGACGCGCATGCCTGCTTTAGCCAGCGCGGCGCAGGCGGTAAGTCCCCCGGCGCCGCCGCCGAGGATGATGCAGTCGCTTTGCATGATTCAGTCTCCTTGATTGGCGGCGATTTCCTGCTCGCGCCGCGAAAGAATCCAGGGGAAATGATAGAGCATCGGGCAGGTGGCTGAGATCTGCCGGGTGCGCGCTGGGTTTATGTATGCGTAAGACCTCGGTTCATCCTGCATATTTGATTTATTATAGCATACGCCAAGGAAAAAATACAGCCGCGCGTGCATATAGTTTGTAAGGAGCAACACGCCGCAGCGCGGCGGGAACGGAGGATGTATGATCGAACGGTTTCGTATTCACTTTTCACCGGGATCGGATGAGCGCATGGTGAGCGTTTGCCTGCCGCACGGTTATCATGAGTGTGATGCGGCATATCCGGTGATGTACATGTTTGATGGGCAGAACGCCTTTGAACAGGACAAAGCGGATTACGGCAATTCGTGGGCGCTGCATGAATTCCTGCGCGATTGGGAAAAGGAAGTCATCATCGTGGGCCTGGAGAGCAGCCGGGAGAGTGACCGCCATCTGGCGGAGTATTGTCCGTATCATCTTGCACCGAGAATGTGGGAAGGGCTTCGCGGACGCGGACGGGCGACCATGGAATGGATCATCGGAACGCTCAAGCAGGAGATCGACAGCCGGTATCGCACGATGGCGGACAGGCTCTGCACGGGCGTGATGGGCGCGGGACTGGGCGGGCTGATGAGCTTGTATGCTGTTACGGCATTCAACGATGTGTTTTCCAAAGCGGCGTGCCTTTCCGTGCCGGTGGGCATCTGCTATCCGCAGCTGCTGCGCCAGGTGCGTGATGGTTTGATTGATCCGGATACGCGCGTGTATCTGGCGCTGGGCGAAAACGAGGCCAGAGATAAAAAGATGCTTGCCCATCTGGTCGCCTGCAATCTGACCATAGCCAATACTCTGCAGGGCAAGTACGCACATGTTTATCCGTATCTGCTGGAGGGCGGCAGGCATTGCGAGGCGGACTGGCGCAGCCAGACGCCGGAGTTTATGCGCTTTCTCTGGTTGGAATAAAGCGGCACTTTCTTTAGACCGTCGCGAAGCGGTGAAGGGAGTTTGAGTGATGAAATCCCGCAAGCGGGTTCGTGCGTCAGCCCGGAAAAAGAAAAGGCGGGGAAATGCCTCTCGTTGTTTATCTTCTTATCCTCTGTCAGTACTG
>CAZACE010000070.1:0-6849 GCA_964483255.1 uncultured Oscillospiraceae bacterium | reverse complement strand
TCTCCCCGTCACTCCCTGCCGTTCCAGCAGTAGGTACAGACCTTGCAGGGCTCAAGACCGATGGCCTCGTAGATGCCCTCAAGGCTCTGATATTCCAGCGAGGCGAAGTGCAGCTTTTTGCAGATGGCCTCGCGCATGGCGCGCCCGCGCTCCGTTTCGCCGTCGCAGTATTCGTCCATGTGATTGAAGCCCTCTTCGCCTTCAAGCTCGAGGATCGTGGCGCGGGCCAGCAAATCGTTGGGCGAGGTGGAGCGGGAGAAATTGAGATACTTGCAGCTGTAGAGAATCGGCGGGCAGGCGGAGCGGATGTGCACTTCCTTCGCGCCGTTCTCGTAGAGGAAATCGACCGTTTCGCGCAGCTGCGTGCCGCGGACGATGGAGTCGTCCACAAAGAGCAGCTTCTTGTCCTGAATGAGCTCGTGGACGGGAATCTGCTTCATCTTGGCGATCATATTGCGCTCGCGCTGGGTCGCGGGCATGAAGCTGCGCGGCCAGGTCGGCGTGTATTTGATGAAAGGACGCGCGAACGGCGTTCCGCAGGCGTTGGCATAGCCGATCGCATGCGGCGTGCCGGAATCCGGAACGCCCGCGACGTAATCGATGTCCTGTGAGAGATTCTTTTGCTTGTCGTTTCTGGCCATAATGCCGCCGTTTTTGCAGCGCATCATCTCAACATTCCGTCCTTCGTAGCTGGAGGTAGAATAGCCGTAATAGGACCACAGGAACGCGCAGATCTTTATCTCACAGCCCGGATCCTGCAGCACCGTGACACCCTCGGAGCTCAGCTCAACGATTTCGCCCGGGCCGAGCTCGCGCAGGATTTCGTAGCCCAGCTTCGTGCCGGCGAAGGATTCGAAGGAGACGCAGTAGCCGTCTTCGTCCTTGCCGATGCAGACCGGCAGGCGGCCCATGCGGTCGCGCGCGGCGATCAGATCGCCGTTGTCGCGCAGGATCAGGATGGACGCCGTGCCCTCGATGGCCTTCTGGGCAAAGCGGATGCCCTCGGCGAAGCTGCTCTTCTGATTGATGAGCGCGGCGATGAGCTCGTTGCTGTTGATGCGCCCGCCGGTCATGGCATTGAAATGGCCGCCGGAGAAGGAGAGATACTGGTCCAGGAGCGCATCGGCGTTGTTGATGCGCGCGACGGAAGCGATGGCATAGGTGCCCAGATTCGAACGGATGAGCAGCGGCTGCGGATCGCTGTCGGAGATGCAGCCGATGGCGGACGTGCCGGTCATCTCGCTGAGCACATGCTCAAATTTGGTGCGGAAGGGTGAGTTTTCAATGTTGTGAATCTCGCGCTGCAGGCCGATCTCTGGATCGTAGGCGGCCATGCCGCCGCGGCGCGTGCCCAGGTGCGAGTGATAGTCGGCACCGAAAAAGACGTCAAGAATACAGTTCCTGCGGGATGCAACCCCGAAAAAACCGCCCATAGATTATCCTCCTGTATGATCCGCTGCCCTCCTCTTAACCGCCGCGAAGCGCAGAAGGGGTTCGGGGACAATGTTCCCGAGCGGGATCCGGAGCAGCAGCCCCGGAAGCGAATTCTTTTTTAGAGTAGGAAACCGGGGCAGATCGCAAAACCTGTCCCGGATGACATGTGAAAATCAGGCGAAGAAGAGCTTGGACAGGGTCATCGGATCGATGTACTGCCCGTCCTTGTAAACGCGCATGTTGCCGGAGGCAATCTCGTCGATGAGCAGCACGTTGCCGTCCGCGTCGTAGCCGTATTCGAACTTGATGTCGTAGAGAACGAGGCCCTTTTCCTTGAGATCGTCCGCAATGATTTGCGTGATCTTCTGGGTCATCGCCTTCATCTCATCATACTGCGCCTCGGTCATCACGCCCAGGCAGACAAGGCCGTCCTTGGTGACCAGCGGATCGCCGAGCGCGTCGTTCTTAAAGGTCATTTCGACGTAGCCGGGCAGATCGGCGCCCTCTTCCACGTAATCGCGATAGCGGCGCAGGAAAGAGCCTACGGCCTTGTGGCGGCAGATGACCTCCAGACCCTTGCCGAACGGCTTGCAGGCCTTGACTTCCATGGTGGTGTCCTCAAGATTTGCGCTCACGTAATGGGTCGCAATGCCCGCGGCGTTGATCTTCTCAAAATAATAGATGGACATACGCAGATTGACGTCGCCCACACCCTCGATGGTCAGGCCCACGCTGTTCTCGCCCGGATCAAACACGCCGTCCTTGCCGGTGCAGTCGTCCTTGAACTTGAGCAGGCAGTTGCCGTTGTCCAGCGCATAAACATTCTTGGTCTTTCCGGTGTACACGAGCTTGAGATTATCCATGCTTGAGATCTCCTTTTCGTATAAGTCTAAAAGGCTGTTCGCCTTTGGTCAGCAATTGTATTTGGCTTCGGCCTGCGCGTTGGCGGCGAGTACTTTCTGCGTATCCGCAGCGCGGCGCTGCGCCAGTTTTTCGGCGAGCGCATCGTCGCTCACGGCGAGGATTTCGATTGCAAGCAGCGCGGCGTTAACGGCGCCATCCACGGCGACGGTTGCGACCGGGATGCCGGAGGGCATCTGCACGGTGGAAAGAAGCGCGTCCAGGCCGTTTGCAAATGTGGTGGATTTCATCGGGATACCGATCACCGGGAGCGTGGTATTCGCGGCGAGGCTGCCGGCCAGATGCGCAGCCATGCCCGCAGCGGCGATGATCACGCCGAAGCCGTTTTCGCGCGCAGAAGCGGAGAAATCGTGTGCCTCCTTGGGCGTGCGGTGCGCGCTGAAGATGTGCACCTCATGCTCCACGCCGAATTCCTTCAGGGTGTTTACGGCCTTTTCCACGACGGGCAGATCGCTTGCGCTGCCCATGATCACGGCCACTTTCTTGCTCATAAATACCTCCAATTCAATCGGCAGAAGCCGAAAGGAAATATCAAGAATAGTATACGTTCATGGCAAATAAAAGACAATTGGTAAAATAGCCGAATATTCCGCTCTGATTTATATTTTTCTTTCGGGTTTTGAGGCGAAGAATCCAAACGAAATGTTCGCATTTTGGATGCGTGCGCAGGCGGCAGCCCAACGTTTCCGAACATAAAAAGCGGGTGATCCGAAGATCACTCGCTTTTTGGCGTTTTGATGATGGGCGGCGCGGCAATCGCGCGGATTTGCCCGGCATAAGCAGCGGCCTGCGATGGCTCCAGCTGCACCTGCATACCGCCGTAGAGTGCATCTTCGAGTATTCCTGCCAGTTGATCCAGCTGGGAGGAGACGCCCTGCGCACAGAGCATGCCGTGCAGGCGGCGCAGGTATGCACCGGGGCTTTCGTGCTTCTTTTTGGGGATGCGTTTGGTCAGGCAGGTACGCACGGCGAGGACATACAATCCCTGCGGCGTATTCCTGCCTGCGCGATAGCGCAGTTCGAATGTGATCAGGCCGAGCGCTTTTTCGATCATCGCGCGGATGGCAGCACCCACGTGGCTGGTCCGCGTCACCTTGCGGCGCGTCTTCTTTTTTGCGGTGCGGCCAAGCCTGGCGGAGCGCAGCGCCCAGAGGATACCGATGATCGCGGCGAGGATGAGCGCAGCGATGACACCCATAACCAGATAGGTGACCCACTGCGGCGCAGTGCCCATCTCCTTCATAACTCCGCCGGAATAGGCGAGGGAATCCTCCTGCACAATCCGCTGCTGCTCCATCATGCGCGGCGAGCCGAAGAGACGGGCAAGGAAAAGCGTGATCACGGTAAGAGCTTCTTTCAGCGCGCCGGCCAGCCGATTCCAAACGGTCAGAAAGAGCGTGACGATACTGTCCACGTGGCCGCTGGAAATATACAGAAGCAGCGCAGCAAGCAGCAGGCAGACAAGCAGCAGCGCGCCGATGACCAGATAGCCGCCCATGCCCGTGCCGCGAATGACGCTGTCGCTTTCGCCGCCGGCGCGCAGGGACGCCGTAACCAGCATGGAAAGCAGCAGCGCAGAAAGCGCAAAGACGAGAACGGGCATGATCATCTCTTCGCCAAGGGCGTAGAGCGTGGCCATGTATGCGCCGGTATACAGAATCAGCACGTCGCTCAGGCGAACGAATACGTTAGATCCCGGTTCCTTCTGACATGCATAGGCGCAGACTGCGCCGCTTGTCCAGATGCACATTCTCAAAAGAACTGGGAAACCGCCGCTCGCGGGGATAAATGTCGTATGCGCGATGACCTGTTCGCCGCCGAAAAAGAGGATAACGGAAACGGCGGCGACGTAACCGAGCATGGACAGATCGCGCCGGGAGAGCAGCTCGCAAACGATGGCGAGCACAAGCAGCACGCCGGTCCACAGTCCCAGTGCGATGTCTGCCGTTCGGGGGATATCATAGAGCGCGAGCATCAGCGCGATGGTCTGCGCGCCCAGCGCCGTCGTACTGATTGCGCAGGCAAAGCTGCGCATCGCATTCGAAAGGAAGTCTTTCATGCGCCGCCTCCTTCCTGCCCGGCGGTTTCTTCTGCAGCGGCAGTCGTGAGGTCTTCGAGCATGGTGCATTCCAGCTCGCCCGTGCGCTGAGATTGCTCATCGCGCAGGCAGGCGATTGCGCGCAGGCGCGTGCAGCTGAGCGCCTCCATGTCATGCGCGAGCGTAGGCGCATCGGTGTAGGAACACAGGTGAATCACGCCGAGTTTGCGGCGCATGCGGCGGATGTCGTCAGCAGGCAGGCGCGTTTCCTGACCGGCATAGTCGATCTCTGCGAGCGCTTCCATCGCGGCATAGAGCGCCGTTTCAGAGCTGCCTGGACGGCAGATGACGGGTTCTGTGCTGCCATAGCCGGGAATGACCAGCGCAAAACGCAGCCCCTGCTCGCTCAGCGCGCGGATGCTGGAGGCGATGACGGAAAGCATCTGCTCCAGCGATTTCTCACGCACGACGACGCGGGTTTCCGATGTATCCTTCGTGGTTTCGTAGGTGAGCAGATAGCGGAAGGAATAGAGATCCACCAGGAACGTGATGCAGCCCGGCGTGATCGTCTCATATTGATTCACTTCCATCCGGCCTGTCATTGCCAGATAGCGCCAGTTGATGCGCTTCATGGGATCGCCGTGCTGATAGGGGCGGCTGTTTTTGAGCAGCGTGATATCCTCCGTCTGGCCCTTTGCGCCGGTCTCGGCCAGCGTGATCAGGCGCGTGAAAGGACGGATATCCACCGGCACAATGCGGGGGTAGACGACAAGGCGCACGGGACGCTCCAGTGCGGCGTCCCGGAAATCTGCCGCCAGCCCCAGGCCGTCGCCCGCCTGCAGGCGGACATGACCGATCGGCACGACGCCGCGGCACAGGGTTTCAAGCGATTCTTCGCAGGTGATCTCCTGCTGCCAAAGCAGCCAGGCGAACCGCTCGCGAAGGCCGTATTGCGGCTTTTGATAGGGCTCGGCTTCCAGCAGAGGATTTTCGTCGCCCTCGCGCTTTACGATCAGGCGTTCGCCAAGGGGAACGGTGACGTCCAGCCAGATCAGCGGAAAGAGGCTGCGGCTGTGCACGGTGAGCGTGAGCGGCAGCGTGTCGCCTGCGTGGCATGCGGTTTGTCCGTCGCTGATGGAGACGGACGTCTTTTTCAGCACGTTCCGGCTCCAGACAGACGCGCCCAAGGAGAGCAGCAGCACGAGCAGCAAAAATGCCGCAATCAGCGTCGCGCCCCAGTATGCACAGGCGATTGCCAGCACGAGCAGCGTACCAAGCCCCAGTCGGGAGGCAAAGAGGCTGCTGTTATGCATGGCGGCCAAACAGCTCCTTCTGCGTCGGCGGCACGTTGGTGCCGGAAAGAATCTCGCTGAGCACGCCCTCGGCGGTCTGCTTTTTGAGGCGCGCTTCGCTGGTGAGCGTGATGCGGTGGTTCATCACCGGGATGAAGATCGTCTGGATATCCTCCGGGAGCACATAGCTGCGCCCATGCATGGCTGCCCAGGCTTTTCCTCCCTGATAGAGCGTGCGCGAGGCGCGCGGGCTTGCGCCAACCTTGATCTGAGGATGGCTGCGTGTCTTCTGCACAAGCTCTACGATATAGCTGCTGATCGCGTCGGACACGGCAACCCCGGCAAGCTCCTCGCGCAGCGCGCAGAGCGTCTTGGGATCCGTGACCGTTTGTACTTTTTCGTACGGCGTGCGGTCGCCAAGATGGGCGAGGATGGAAATCTCCTCCTCCTGCGTGGGATAGCCCATCGAAAGACGCAGGAAGAAGCGGTCCATTTGCGCGGCGGGCAGCATGAACGTGCTTTCGTGCTCCACGGGATTCTGCGTGGCGAGCACGAAGAAGGGATCGGGCAGGGGAAGCGACTGGCCGTCGATGGTCGTCTGGCGTTCCTCCATGGCTTCCAGAAGCGCCGCCTGCGTGCGCGGAATGGCGCGATTGATCTCGTCAGCCAGCAGGAGGTTGGTATGCACAGGGCCGCGCTTGAGCTCAAAATCGCCCGTCTTCTGGTTGTAGATCATCATGCCCACGATATCGCTGGGCAGAAGGTCCGGCGTGAATTGCAGGCGGCGGAAATCGCAGCCCAAAGCGATGGACAGCGTGCGCACCAGAGTGGTCTTGCCGCTGCCGGGCAGGTCGCTGAGCAGCACATGGCCGCCGGAGAAAATGGACATGAGAATCAGGTCGATCTGATGCTGCTTGCCGACGATTATCTTCTGGGTTTCTTCCCTCAGACGGGAAGCGATGCTGGCGATGTTTTCCATGGTGTTTCAGCCCTCTCCTGCGACCGTCTGCCGCAATGCATTCTTATGCCATATTATAAATCGATCTATGTGTATGCGCAAGAAAAGATTGTATAAAGTCAAGATTCCCCATGAATATACATTCATGGGGAATACATGCGTAGTTGCTTAAAACCGGCGCGAAGCGTAAAAGGGAGTTTGAGGGA
>CAZACE010000069.1:0-6862 GCA_964483255.1 uncultured Oscillospiraceae bacterium | reverse complement strand
ATGCGCAGTATGCGCGCGATTTCCGCCCGATCGAAGAGGGCTGCGATTGCTATGCCTGCCAGAATTACTCCCGCGCGTATATCCGCCATCTGCTCAAGGCCGGCGAGATCACCGGCGGCCGCCTGGCGACCATCCACAACCTGCGCTACCTCATTCGCCTGATGGAACGCATCCGTAAGGCAATTGACGAGGATCGCTTCGAGGAGTTCCGCCGCGATTTCTTCAACAATTACGACATGAGCCGCAATTTCTGATGAATCTGATACGATTCTGGGAAGAGAATGAACTGTATGCGCGAAGCGAAGAAGGGGATCGGCAGCCCAACGCGTCCCCTGTTTTCCTGGCATATGAGATCAATGAGGAGCAAGCATCATGCAAAGATTGTTTCCCGTTCACGCCCTGCGTAAGGAAGTAAGCCTTTCGCCGCTGTGGACGCTGACCACGCTCGATAGCGGCGGCCTGGATCATCCGGTTCAGGTTGTCGTTCCCCATGTATGGGAGTGCGTACCGGGTCTTCGCGCCTACAAGGGCCGCGCTGTCTATGAGAATGTGTTTGAGGGCAGCGGCACGCTGCGCTTTTTGTTTGGCGGCGTGAGTTTCTGGGCAAAAGTCTATCTGGATGGCGTGCTGATCGCTGAGCATTATGGCGCGTATACCGCGTTTGATGTAATCGCCGAGCGTGTGCCCTGCGGCAGGCATGTTCTGCGCGTGGAGGCGGATAATCGCTACAGCGAGGAATCCGCGCTGCATGTGGAAAACGATTATTACAGCTACGGCGGTATCAACCGCCCGGTGACCGTGCAGAATCTGGGGGATGTATATCTGAAGGATTTGCAGGTGCGCACCCGCTGGGAGAACGGCTGCTGGATCGCCGACGTAAAAGTGACGGCGGTGAGCCTGTGTGATGCGGACAGGGAGATCCGCGTGTTCGTGAGCGCCGGCGATCAGGAGGATGTGCTGGGCAGGCAGACGCTGCGTGCGCGCGAAAGCGTGACGCTGAGCGCATCGCTGCCGGGAGAGAATGCTTTGCCCTGGAGTCCGGAATCGCCCAATCTTTATGATCTCTGCGCGACGCTGTATGTGGACGGCTGCCCTGTGGACGACATGCGCGACCGCTTTGGCTATCGCGAGGTGAAGCTGGAGGGCAGGAAGATTCTGCTGAGTGGCAAGCCGGTTGTCATCAAGGGCTTCAACCGCCACGAGGCGTATGCCGAATTCGGCAGCGCCGTGCCGCTGGAGATGATGGTGCGCGATGTGCAGATGCTCAAGGATCTGGGCGCGAACGCTGTGCGTACCTGCCATTATCCCAATGATCCGCGGTTTCTGGATCTGTGCGATGAATTTGGCCTGCTCGTCTGGGAGGAGACCCATGCGCGCGCGCTCAATGAGCGTCAGCTGCTCAGCCCGTATTTCAGGCCGCAGACCGAGCTCTGTGCCCGCGAGATGATTGCGCAGCATGGCAATCATCCGTCCATCTTTATCTGGGGCTGTCTCAATGAGTGCGAGGATACGACGCAGGCCGGCGCGAAGGAGTTCCGCTGGAATCTGGATCTGCTGAGGGAGCTGGATTCTTCCCGCCCGGTGACGGCGGCGCTGCTGGATCGCAAGGGCAGCCTTGTCTGCGGCGATATGGACGTGCTGAGCCTGAATCTCTATCCGCTGTGGTATCATCCGACCGATCCGGCGGATCATGTGAAAAACATGATCGCCTGGGCGGACGGCGTGGGTGCGGCGGGCAAGCCTGTGATCATCAGCGAAATCGGCGCGGGCGCGATCTATGGCTATCGCGATCCCGGCGCGATGAAATGGACGGAGGAGCGGCAGTCTGAAATCCTCGTGCGTCAGATTGACGCTGTGCTTTCCGATGAAAACTGCAGCGGTATTTTCTTGTGGCAGTTTGCCGATTGCCGGGTGGATGAAAGCTGGTTTGAAAAGCGGCCCAGGTGCATGAACAACAAGGGCGTGGTTGACGAGTATCGCCGGCCGAAGCTTGCGTATGCCGCCGTCAAAGAGCGCTTTGCCCGCTATTGATTTCAAAAGAAAACGTATGAGTCAATGGCTAATTCTGCAAGCAGCTCTTGCAGATTCTTCCGTAACCATGTATAATAGTGAAGATGCTATATTGCAAATTTTGAAAGGATGTGTCTTTTCCCATGAATAAGCTCATGAACCTGCTGGCCGATGCGACTGCCGCCGGCGCTGCGGCTGAGGAAATGTCCACCGGCGCAATGATTATCTATTACGCTGTGCAGTTCCTGCCGATGATCCTCATCTTCGTCGTCTTCTACTTCATGCTCATCCGTCCGCAGCGCAAGAAGGACAAGGAAGCCAAGCAGATGCTCGAGAACCTGAAGGTCGGCGACCGCATCTGCACCATCGGCGGCATCTACGGCACCATCGTTCGCATCAAGGATCAGGTTCTGACCATCGAGGTCGGCGAGCAGAAGACCCAGATGATGATCGCCCGCTGGGCCGTGCGCAACGTGGAGCAGCTCTCTGTGACCAACGACGCGGAAACGCTGATCTAACCGGCAGGGTACGTTGGGGACGCTGTCCCCAAACCCCGGACATTGTCCCTTGATCCTTCTTTGCTTCGCGCCGGTTTAAAGCGAGCGGCAGAAGGCATGGAAATGAATAGAAATCCCCGTTTTGTCATAGGGTTGACCATGACAGAGCGGGGATTTTTGTTTTAGGGGGAATGGTATGGACGGCAATGCGCAGACATTTATACCGAAAAAGGACAGAGGTGTGGATTCTTTCAGGCGCTCTATGAGAAGGAGCATGCGAAGGGGCAGGGGAAAGAGCGCGCTTGGCGCGGTGCTTAAGGGCGTGTTTATCGGGGCGAGCATCACGGTGCTCAGCGTGGCGCTTTTTGCGCTGATTCTCAATTGGTGGGATGCGAGCGACAGGGCGATTACCGCGATCAATCAGGTGGTGAAGTTTGTTTCGATTCTCGCTGGTGTGGTTTCGGCCATGGGCGAAGACGGTCAGAGCGGCGCGCTGCGCGGGATCTGCGTGGGCCTGCTTTATATGGCGCTGGGCATTGTCTGCTATTGCCTGCTGATGGGGCAAAACCCGCAGCTGAGCGGCTATCTGGCCGATCTGGGCATGGGTATCGCCAGCGGCGGCCTGTTTGGGATGATTCTTTCCTCGCGAGGGAAAAGCTAGGATGTTAGAACTTGCAAACAAATGAAAAAGCTGGTATACTTTGAAAAGCGAAACAGACAAGGAGCCAAAGAAAATGGAGAATGCAATCATTATCTGCGTCATTGCCGCGGTTGTGGCTGCTGCTGCGCTTTCTGCGCGCAAGCACTTCAAGGGCGAGGGCGGCTGCTGCGGCGGAGGAACTTACCGCGAAAATAAAAAGCTTGCGCATGTGGCCGGAAAGAAAATCATGCGCATTGACGGCATGATGTGCGAAAATTGCGAGGCGCGTGTGGAGCGCTATATCAACGAGATCCCGGGCGCGGCCTGCAAGGCGAGCCACAAGAAGAATCACGCGATCGTATCCTATGAGCAGGAGATCAGTGACGAGGCGATCTGCGCCGCCGTGGAGAAGGCGGGTTATAAGGTGCTGGAAATCAGAAAAACATGATGAAAAAGGACGTCATTAGACGTCCTTTTGTATGATTAAATAAAAAACATTTATATGCGCGAAGCGAAAAAGGGAGTCCGAGGGGTTAGTCCCTCGGGCAGGTTTGGACGGCAGCCCAATATGCTCTCTGGTTGTATTATTTGAGATAGGTAACCAGTTCATCCATGGGCTTGCGCTTCTTCGTGCGCAGCGGGTCGCCCTCCTTGGCATAGCCGACGGTTACGACAAGGCGCGCGGGATACTTGAGCCCGCACAGCTCGCGCAGTTTCGCATCGTCGAACCAGCCGAGGATGCAGGT
The DNA here is from genome assembly GCA_964483255.1 of uncultured Oscillospiraceae bacterium. Lineage (GTDB taxonomy): Bacteria > Bacillota > Clostridia > Christensenellales > Aristaeellaceae > Ventricola. Next base: position 2,969 of record CAZACE010000069.1, on the reverse strand, counting down.
GCCAAGGCCCTGCGCGCTCGCTTCCGCGGTCAGATAAGCACAGGCGATGCCGATATCGATGGAGCGATAGTCGTTATTCTTGACCTTCGCACCCGCACCGGCGGAGGCGACATATGGCTCTTCGGAGATGACAATCATCACCGGCGCCTGTGAGGCAAACTTGTTGAGCGCCGGACCGCGTGTGGCAGCAGCGACCTCCCTGGCCAGTTCACCTGTACAGACGGTAAAATGATACGGCTGTCCGTTACAGGCGGAAGGAGCAAGACGCGCGCTTTCCAGCATTCGTTCGATCTTCTCCGGCTCGACGGCGCGGCTTTCATCGTAGCTGCGGCAGGACTGGCGGGCGTTGGCGATTTGGGTAAAATCCATGATACACCTCGATGCTTGAATGTTTTATATCAGATACTTATACTTGCCGCAAAGCGGAGGAGGGAGTCTGAGGATTCAGCCTTGCGGAACTGGGCAGGAGTGAATGACAGCCCAGTGGGCGAAACAGGCAGGCGGGATGTCGGGAATCGCAAGGAGCAGCGAGAGCTGCGACTATGCGAGTTCCCTGGATCGGCAGCCCCAACGCTATTTGTCACTCGGCGGGAATCAGCTCGATCACATTGACGGAGTGTGGTTCAAGCGTGATCCCAATGCAGCCTTCGTGCAGGCCGAGATCCTTGACTGTGGTCTTCACGCCGTCGTGATCCACATCGTTGTAGCTGTCCTTGCTCTCGCCGTTGATGGTATGCAGGATGACCTGCGCATTGCCGGTAATCGGCAGGGTGATCGCATGCGCCTTGCCCGGATCCTTGTTGACAGCAGCGACAGCCATGCCGGGCTTATCGGAGAATGTGGTGGCCAGCAGATCGATGCTCTCGACGGTGACCGTATGGCCCTGCTTGTGCGGCACATCCATGGTCGGCACAGCATCCTGACACCACAGATCTACGACGGTGTCGCCCAGATGATTGACGTAGAGATCGAAAACGTGATACGTGCTGCGCAGCACGATGCCTTTGTCGTGGCTGTAGATGCAGCCGCGGGTATTGAGGATCGGCGCGAAGTTCGCCATGCCGACGATGTCGCAGTGGCGATGCATGGCGCTGAGGAAGCAGGCGGTAAAGACGGCATCGGCCATGGTGTAGGAGCTGTTGATGTCGTTCTTGTCGCGCGGGGTGACGTAGCTGTCCTTGCCCACGCCCTGACGGATGGTGTGCACATTCGGGTGATGCCAGGAGCGAAGGTTCCATTCGTCAAAGGCAATCTTGATCCGGCCATCCAGCTTGAGCGCGGCGAGCATGCCGCGAACCTCGTGTACGCTGTGGTCGATGCGGTCGGTGAAGGCCATGCACTGTTCGTAGCTTGCGGTTTCATTCACTTCGGGCACCATGTCCCAGTATTCGTGAATGGAAATCCAGTCGAGATTTTCGCCGCAGAGTTTGAGCAGATTCAGGTTCCAGCTGGGATCGGAGAGCGCGGCGGCGCTCAGCTCAGCCGTAGGATCGACATGGCGCATCATCTTCGCGCTTTCGCGAACAAGACAGCCCCATTCTTCAGCGGTCTTTGCGCCGATTTCCCAATGGCCGTAGTTTTCGTTGCCGATGCTCCAGTATTTGACGGCATGCGGCTGCTCGAATCCGTTGGCAATGCGCCACTTGGCATACTTGCCCTCGTTTTCGAGGTTGCAGTATTCCATCCAGTCGCTCATCTCTTCAGCGGTGCCGGTGCCTGCATTGGTGCAGATATAGGGCTCACAGCCGATCTTGCGGCACATCTTGATGTATTCGTCTGTGCCGAAGGTATTGGGATCCTCTACGCGCCAGGCTTTGTCGAACATGGGGGTTCGCTGCGGCCCCACGGCTTCTTTCCAGTGATAAGCGGAGACGAAGCAGCCGCCCGGCCAGCGCATGATCGGGACCTTGATGCGGCGCATGGCCTCGAGGATATCCGTGCGCAAGCCGTCCTCATCGGAGAGGGGATGGCCCGGCTGATAGATGCCGTCGTAAATCTGGCGGTGGAAGTGCTCGATGAAATGCCCATACAGCAGCGGTGAGCGCTGGCCGATGCGGCGCGCAGGATTGATTTGAACGGTAATGGACATAGGGCCGCCTCCTTGTGATTGCTGTATTCAGTATAGCAGATGAAGGCGGATTTTGCGAGAGGGATAATGCGCAAAAAAGCGCCTCCCTTTCGGAAGGCGCTTAGCTTGCATTGCTGTATCAGCTTACTCAGCGGTGTACGGCAGCAGCGCGATGGCACGGGCGCGCTTGATAGCCTCGGACAGCTGACGCTGATGCTTGGCGCAGTTACCGCTCATGCGGCGCGGCATAATCTTGCCACGCTCATTGATGTTGCGGCGCATACGGGAGTTCACGTCACGGAACTCCTTGTAATCGATGTACTCGATCTTGTCAACACAGAACGCACAAACCTTGCGGCGCGGCTTGCGGCCACGCGGACGGCGTGCGGCACGATCTTCAGACATGGAAACGTCTCCTTTCATCGCCAGTCTCTTGCTGGCTTATTTTCTCAGATCAAATCAATTAAAAGGGAAGTTCGTCGTCATCCACCTGGGTAAAACCGCTGTCCGCCGGTGCATAGGCCGGAGCCTGCTGCATGCGCGGGGCGGGGGCAGGGGAGGACACGGCAGCATGATAATCGCTGGAGGAAGCGCCGCCGGCATTGCCAGCGGAAAGGAACTCGACTTCATCGGCAACGATGTCAAACGCATTGCGCTTGGAACCGTCCTGCGCCTCGTAGGTGCGGGTCTGGATGGAACCGACCACAGCAACCTTCCTGCCCTTGGCCAAATAGCGGCCGCAGAGCTCAGCGAGCTGACGCCATGCGACGATGTTGAAGAAATCGGTCTCCTGCTGACCCGTCTGCGCATTCTTGAAGCGGCGGTTCACCGCGATAGAGAAGTTGCAGACCGGGATACCGGTGGACGTGGATCTCATCTCCGGATCGCGAGTCAGATTGCC
>CAZACE010000068.1:0-6927 GCA_964483255.1 uncultured Oscillospiraceae bacterium | reverse complement strand
CTTGGCTGCATCAAAAGGCTCGCGGCGCTTATCCTTTTTGATGATAAACACCGGCAGCATTTCAATCTTCTCATAGGTCGTAAACCGGCGCTGACAGCCCTCGCACTCACGGCGGCGGCGAATTGCGCCATCCTCCGTCGGACGGGAATCGACAACGCGGCTCTCCGTACAATTACAATATATGCATTTCATGGCAGAATTCTACCTCTTTCTTTTGAAATATCTGTTTTCTTATTATACCCGCTCTTTCATCAAACGTAAACTTCTTTTTTCACCCTTATACACTTCCCTATCTGCATTTTGATGGCGAAATGAGGATCACGTCGTCGCCAATGCAGGCAATCTGCTGCCATGCGATCGCCGACTGGCTCTTATCCCCATGAAAAAAACAACTCACGCCAGATCCGCCCGGTACAATCAGCGCGCGGATCTGTCCGCTGGATGCATCCAGATCCAGATCCGTCACGCGCCCCAGCACGCGGCCGTCGCCGATGCAGATGACATCCTTTTTTCTCAGCTCTGAAAACGTCATATTCTTCCCTCCCCGTCCGGTTTTTTCTCCTCCATATGCATTTCCTTCGAAAATATGACCATTCCCTCCGGGAATATTTTGATCGGTGCGCCGTCATAATGCGTGTATCTTCGCAACATGAGGAGGTACCCAGATGGCCATCGGCAAAGTTGAAATCTGCGGCGTGGATACATCCACGCTTCCCGTCATTTCCAACGAACGCATGCGCGAGCTCTTTCCCCTTGTGCACAGCGGCGACATAGCCGCGCGGGAGGAATTCATTCGCGGCAATCTCCGGCTCGTTTTGAGCATTCTGCAGCGATTTCATCATCGCTGCGAAAACGTGGATGATCTGTTTCAGGTCGGCTGCATCGGTCTGATCAAGGCGCTGGATAATTTCGATGTAACGCAGAACGTACGATTTTCCACATACGCCGTGCCAATGATCATCGGCGAGATTCGGCGCTATCTGCGCGACAACAACGCCATCCGCGTCAGCCGGTCTCTTCGCGACGTCGCTTACAAGGCGCTGAGCATGCGCGAAAAGCTCAATAGGGAGCTGGGCCGCGAGCCCAGCGTCGAGGAGATCGCCAAAAAGCTGGAGCTGGATAAGGAAGACGTCACCCTCGCGCTGGAAGCGATTCAGGATCCGATCAGCCTGTGCGAGCCCATCGGCGGAGACAATGCCGATGCGCTGACCATCGGCGATCAGGTACGCGATGAGCGCATCAGCCAGGAAGGCTGGCTGGAGCATATCGCCATCAGCGAGGCCATGCGCCGCCTGAGCGAGCGGGAGCAGCGGATCATCAGCCTGCGCTTTTTTCAGGGGCGCACGCAGATGGAAGTTGCCTCCGAAATCGGCATCAGCCAGGCGCAGGTTTCCCGACTGGAAAAAGCGGCGCTCACACACATGAAAAAGCTAATCTGACAGATGATCCTCGTCATATACATGGGCGATTGCCCTGGCGATCACCTCGCAGCTATTCAGCGCTTCCTCAAGCGTATTGCGGTTATTGCCCACCTCGATGAGCAGCGCGCCTGTGGATACATGCTGATTGAACCTGCCCGTCTTGATCTTGACCTCGCGCGAGACGCCCTCCAGCTGCGTGTTCATGCTGTCGGTGATGCGCTGCGCGAGGTCAAGGTTTTTCGGCCAATCCGGCCTCTCGTCAAATCCGGAATTCGTCGCGCCTGTTCCCTTGCCTACGAGCAACATGACATAGGCAAGGCTTTTTTCATCCTGGGACACGCTGTTTGCGCCGTTATAGTCGCCGCTGTATGCATCCCGATGAACGTCCAGGATATAATCGTAGCGCTCTCCGGCATCCATGCGCGCTTCAAGCATGGCAAGCGAGCGCGTATAAGCGCTTGAGAGCGTCGGCGGCTCAAAAGCCGTCTTGTCGTGGATGACCTCGAAACCCAGCCGGGAAAGACATCCGGCAAGTTCCTCGCCGATACGCACCATATTATAGCGTTCATCCTTCGTGCGCCATGTTTCCGTGGGTATATACTGCTCATCCTCTGTCATTTCGTAAGCTTCCCAAGTATGCGTGTGATAAATCAGCACGCGCGGCCGCTGCGGCTGCTCCGTGCCTGCTTCCGTCGCCAATCCGGCTTCCTCGGACGCGATGACCTCAATCACCAGCGGCGCGCGCGGCTGCTCCATCTGCCCAATGCCAAACACGCCGCCAAAGATTATCAGCAGCACAGCGGCTGCGCCCCATCCGGCCATTTGCTCCCCTCCCGCACAGCGCTTTGCATGCACGCATCTTTCCCGTCGGCATATCCTGAAATCGTGAGGAATCCTCCTCATCAACGACTTGCCCAAGGAGGCGTGCGTCATGAGCTTTTACTCTTATAAGAACGCCAATTCCACCCAATGTCCCGCCAGCCTGAACGCCAATGAAGTGCTCAGCGGCCTGAATGAACGGGTCTGCATCCAGGTGCAGCGCGTATATGACAGCTGCCTGTATCAGGAGCAGCTCAGCGCGCAGCGCGTCACGCTGGTGAGCTACGGCCTTGTTCCCTGCGGCAACAGCGAACAGGCCGACAGCTGCAGCCAGCCTGTGATGCCCATCACATTCGAAAGCTGCCGCTCCACCACCACCGAAGGCACCATCCGCAACCTGAGCGTCGAGCGCCTGTGCGATCGCCCCTGCTTCGCCCGCGTACGCTGCCAGATCGACGTACCGATCGACATCCTCTTCTCCGACGCGAATGGCCGCGAATACATCGGCCGCGGCATCGTCACGGTAGATCGCGACGTGCTGCTCTCCATCCCGGATGATTCGATCGTGCCCTACACCATCGAAGCGATGGTCTCGGCGATCTGCGTCTCCGGTACATATGTCGGCAACAACATCTTCGAGCTTGAGGTCTGCGTAACGGCGATTCTCAAGGTGCTCGCCAAGGTCGAGATTCTCGTGCCCAGCTACGGATTCTGCGAAGTGCCGCCGTGCGAAGAATTCGCCGATTCCATCTGCGATGAGTTCTTCTCTCTGCCGCTCTTCCCGCAGGCGCTGTGCAATGACGATGCGCTGCGCGCAAGGGGCGTCAGCTGCACCTGCGGCAACTACGCCAGCACAACAAACCTGGGCTGCAACGGCAATACGGCCTCTGCCTATGCAAACGGCAATACCATCTACGCAAACGGCTGCGGCCTGTGCCGCTGATGCGCCAAAGAACAGAAAAAGAAGGATCGCACACAAGCGGTCCTTCTTTCTTTATGTGGTTTTGCGCTCTTTTAGACGTCAGCTCGCGCTGCCCTCCAGCGTGATTTTCCGACCGGAGACATAGCAATTGACAATGAAATCGCGCTGCGTCTGCGCGGCGTCACCCTCGTGAAGAATGGTTGCGGCGATATCGCCCCGGCTGCCGCTGGCAAGCACATTGGCCTGCACGTTATCCAGCTGCAGCACGTCGCCCTCAGCAGGCACAATGTCCAGCGACACCCACTCCGCCGGGAAAAATCCCTTGTTTCTAAGGCGCACGGTATACGTGAGGAATGTGCATTCGCCGCTTTCAAGCGTATCCGGCTGAGCAAACACGCGGCCGGTAAACGCAGCATTATTCACCTGCGCCATGGCTCCGTCAAAGATCTCCTGCGCCTGCGAAGCAGGCGTCGCATTGACCTGCGTCTGCTCAATCACAGGCACAAGCGTATTGATTCCATAGAGCACAGCGCCCGCACCGGCAATCGTCACGATCAGCACGGCAATGGCGAGTACCTTCATCAACTTATACACGTCAGTCCCCCTGTTGTCCTTCCAGAATTTCGCTCATCTGGTCGATCATCTCCGCATCCTTCATGCGGAATTTGAACACGACACGACGAGACGATTCCATATCCACGGTCTTTCCGTCCGGCATATAAACCGGATCGGAAAAGGAACGGCCGTTGGCCGTCAGGATGCTTTCAAGCATCTTCTTTTCCTGGCTGGTCAGCCCGGTCATCTCCGAGCCAAAGCAATACTGCGCCACAGCCAGCGCACGCTCCTGCGAAAGCGCAAGATTATGCAGATACGAGCCGGATGTGTCGGTATGCCCTTCGATGATGATCTCACCGACGTAGCCCTCGTTTTCCTCGCTCATCAGTGTGCGGATGTAGACCGGAATAAATGCATTGAGCAGCGCTTTGCCGCTTTCCTTGAGCGCATTCTGGTTGCTGTCAAAAAGCACAGCGCCGGTGAAGGCGATCGCGCCGGTATTGCGATCCACCACCGCGTCCAGACCCGCGCCGCGAAGCTCATCGCGCAGTTCTTCGATGATGCGCGAGCGCAGGCCGATGAGCTTGTCAATCTCCGTCTGCTGGGCAGCCAGAAGCGCAGCCTGCTCCTCAATTTTGCTCTGCTGAAGCGAGAGGCTCTGCTGCGCCGCGGTGAGCGCCGTCCGATTTTCATCGAGTTCCTTTTGCTGCTCCTGCAGCATGAGCGTCGTGGTTGCGAGCAGCTCTTCTTTGTCTTTGAGCTGCGACTCCTGATCGAGCAGGATGGACTGCTGGGTGGAAAGCTGCGCTTCCTTGGTCTCAAGCTCCATGGTCTTTTTCTGCTGCAAATCCACCAGCTGATAGATTGCCATAAACAGAATCAGCGCAAACGTGAAGAGCATGCCGGCCATCATATCGGAATATGAAATCCAATAGCTGCCGTTTTCCCCGCTGCGCCGTCTTTTCTTTCCCGGGCGCATGGGTTACTCCTCCTTCTTATCTGCTGTTTCCGCTGCCGCAGCGAGCCTTTCCATGGACTTTTGCAGGCGTACAAGCGCGGTCACAAACTGATCCACCTGTTCCGCATAGCGCTCGCGGCTCTGGCTGAGCAGCTGCGGCATGATGCGCGTCGTCTCCCGCATGGTATCGAGCGTCTCGTTCATCTGACGAATCGACGCCGTAATACTTTCATCAAAGAGCGCCGTGGTCTTGGCCATGTTTTCCTGTGTCTTGCGGGTGAACGTGTCATAGCTGCCGGAGAGCACCTGCGCACTCTCGTGCATCTGCTCGACCACGCGATCCATTTCCTTTTCTGTGACGCGCATCTGCTCATGCGCGCCGGCGAGGAACTTATCCGTCAGCACGGCATACTGCTGCGCATTGGCCGTGAGCGCCGCCTGATAATCCTGCAGCTTCGCCAGATACATCGCCTGCTGGCCGCTGGTCTTGTTCATCGCAGCAAGCAGCTCCAGCGTCTTCTGGTTCGTCTCCTCCACATGCACACGCGAGGCGTCCATATCCGCCACATAGTCGCGGAAATGCTCCAGCACGCCCTGCGAAAGTTGATGCATGTTCACCACATCCTGCGTCATCTGCATAATCGCTTCCGTGGCGGCGCGCATCTCCTGCTGCGTCTTTTGCTGCTCGACGCCGGTTTCACGCAGCACGCGGCCCAGGTGATCAAACTCGCTGCTCAGCGCAGCGTTCATCCTCTGAACGAAGAGCTGCGCAATACGGTCCACGCCCTCCACCTGCGCCTGCGTCGCAGCCAGGATGAAATTATCCATCGAGCGCTGCACGGGCAGCATCGCGCGCAGAATGCTTTGCTCCATCTGAACCGCCATCTTCTGGCTGACATCCTCCACGGCCTGTCGGATATAGGCCGTCTGCTCCTGGGCAAGGGTGAGCATCGCCGTCTCCTGGGAGACGGGCTTGGGCAGCGCATAAAGGCTGAAGACCTCGCAGAAGCGGTCGATCGCCTTTTCGCATTTGTTCGTATAATGGGTATTGAGCAGATTGAAAATCAGCGACGCAATGACGCCTGCGATAGACGTAAGGAATGCCGTACTCATGCCGCCGATGAGCTTATCCATCGCGGCAAGCAGCGCAGTCGTATTCGCAGCATTGAGACTCAGACCCGAAAGGCCCAGCACCAAACCAAGGAACGTACCCAGAATGCCCAGCGAGGTCAGGATACCGGGCGTGATCTCCGCCAGACGCGTACCCGAACAGGCATAGATGACCGTATCCTCGTTGATATACTGCGTCACATCGCAGCTCTCTCCATGCGCATCGCGCATCTCCGCATTCTGCAGAAAATCCGCCCAGACGCCCTCAAGCCTGTCGCCGAGGAAATGAATGTCATTCCAGGATTTCTTTTCCTTATTCTGTTTGTTCTCTGTGATAATCACGCGCGCAGCACGGCGAAGCTTGCCCGCCAGGGAAATAAGCGGCAGCAGGCAGCGCGCCATGGCATAGAGCAGCACCAGCAAAATAGCCAGATAGATCAGCGTGTCCAGAGAAAAAATCCCCTTGAGCATTGTAAACATGTCCATCATATGTCCCTCCCTTTCCGGGCTTAATCTGTGTATGTCATGATGTTATTGTAACCGATTTGCCCCGATCTGTAAAGCGACGGAAGATCTTCTCACCCTGTCATGTTCATCGTTGCATACAGCATCCGGCATGTTTCCGCATTATCCTATAAATCAGCGCCTCTTTGGGCTTTTTTCCCGGAAGAAGCTCAGAATTGTCCATATTTTCATAAGCGAATCCCCCTAAAGCCGCGCGCTTTTTTATAACCATTTCACGAAATACAGAATAATTGTGAAAACATCAGGATTTCCTCTTGCACTTCCTAAATAAAACCTGTAAAATGTGTTCGTTTTGATCCGGAATTGCAGGGCATATATGTCCTGCATTCCGCGAAATTCATCCTTAACAGGAGTTACCGCATATGACGAAGAAACGTACGATTGATCCCGCGATGATTGACAACGTCGCACAGAATATGTTCCACATTCTCCCCCTGATCAAGAAGCGCCTGCTGCACATGGATCTTGTACAGCGCGAGCACGGCACGCCGCTTTCTCATGTGCAGGTTCTGGCCATGCTCAACGACGTGGGCACCATGTCCGTCAGCGAGATTTCCCGCCGCCTTGGCATCGCCAAGCCGAACATCACCCCGCTGGTGGATCGCCTGTATGAGGCC